>NZ_OMWA01000024.1 GCF_900314615.1 uncultured Methanobrevibacter sp.
GCCACTGGTTCAATGGTGCTATGCTTAGTAGATTTCATACCTATTGGTCAAGGAAAATTCATAAATAAATATGAATGGAAATGCTTTGACGAAACAATAAGTATGGCCTAAGAATCTCCAGCTTCTACAAGCCGGAGAGGTTCAAATGATACAATTAATGAACTTAGTATTAGTGATTATGATTTGATTTGTGATGATGTTGATGAAGATCAATTTACGGATGATGTTGATGATTTAGTTAAAATTGATTTGTTTGGGCAATTATAAACGTCATTGTGCCAATCTATGGAGTGGAAAATTTGTTATAATTTGAAAGTTTCATTGTAAAATCTTGTAATTGGATATGGTGACAATGAATGTATAAAGTATAATTTGGATTCAATTACTTAACAAAGCTCAACATATAAATAATAATTTAATTTATATAAAGTTTTTTTTCATGAAAAATTTTAATAACTTGTTTTTAAATAATATAAATCGTGTCTAGTTATATTAAATTAATAATTTTTATTGTTGTTTTAGTACTTATTTCAACAGCTGTTGTTTTTGTAGAAAGTTCAACCGATAATATGAATAAATCAATGCACTCTATTAGCGACAGCATTGTTCAGGGTGACAGCGATTACAATGAAGCTGTTGATTTGGTTAACAGTAAACATTTTGATGATGGAATGGATATGGCAGAATCTGCGGGGGATAACTTTAACGTCAGTCTAGGTAAGTTAAAGGAAATGCAAGATAACTCTTCAGATATAAATGAAATTCACAGAAAGTACATTAACACTGTCATTAATGAAGTTGAACTGAAACTTCAGGCGGTTGACTTATTGAAGGAAGCTATAGAATGTTTTGAAGTGCAGTCAAATTACACTGGTTCAAATTACGCTTCTCAAGCTAATGATATAATGTATCAGGCTAAAGAATATCAAGACCAGAGAGATAATCTGGTTTTGAACAATTCAGGTTTATTTAAATAAATTTTCAGTAATAATATGAGGTTTTAAATTGAAAACTAATTGTCCAAAATGTAAAGGTGTAGGTTCAGTTGTTGTGGACTACAAGGAATGCGATGCCTGTGGTGGAACCGGGTATGAAGAAGACCTATTTGATGTAGGAAGTCATTTTAAAGGAGTAAACAGTAAAGCTAAAGCTAAATTTGATTTAGGTTCAGATCAGGATATTCCATGTGAAGTATGTAATGGAAAAGGGCAGGTTGAAGTATTTGAAGACTGCCCTTATTGTCATGGAACCGGCCAGATTAATGTATGCAGGGATTGCGGTAAACTGATAGATGAAAATGAGGATGTCTGTGAAGATTGTATGGAAAAAAGAAAGGTTGAAAAAATGAAGCACGATGAATTTGAAGCTCGTCAAAATCAGGCAAGAGATGTTTATGTTCTTGATTCTTTATGTCAGATGAGGGACATTGATAAGGACAAATTATATAAAGGAAAAATTACACGTATTGAAAGGTATGGTGCATTTGTCAGCCTAAACAATAATGTTTGGGGACTTATGAGGGGAGATGTCTCTGATTACAATGTAGGTGAAGACATAATTGTATTTATCACTGCAATCAAATCACGGGAAGGCAAAATTGATTTTGCACCGGCTTATGTGGAAAAATATAATCTGAAAAGACTTACAAAGTCCATTCCAAGGACTTTAATTTCAAAACTTGAAGAGAAAAAGGGTAAGGTCGTAAGAATCGACGGGGAAGTCCAGCAGGTACAGCAGACTTCCGGTCCGACAATATTTATTATAAGTGATGAAAGCGGTACAACAGAAATTGCTGCATTTGATAAGGCAGGTGAAAGGTCATATCCGGAAATTGATGTAGGTGATGCTGTACAGGTAATCGGTGAAGTCAACGAACACAGCGGAAAAACTCAGATTGAGTCATCTTCCATGACAAAACTTGGCCCGGAAAACACTGCCAAACTATTAAAATTAATTGACGATGCATTAAACAAAAAGGCTCAGCCGAAAGATGTTGATTTCTTAGTCAAAAGTGATGTTTTAAACAGACTCAGACCTAAGATGTATGAGGCTGCACAAAAAATTAGAAGAGCAATACTTGACGGCAGGACAATTTTGCTCAGACATCACAATGATGCAGACGGAATCTGTTCCGGAGTGGCTATGGAAAAAGCTATTGTGCCTTTGATACAGCAGGCTAATCCGAGCAATGACGCTGAATATTATTACTTTAAACGTTCACCATCCAAAGCACCGTTCTATGAACTTGAAGACGTTGTAAAAGATTTGTCATTTGCACTTGAAGACCAGGAAAGACATGGACAAAAACTGCCTTTAATCGTTCTTCTCGATAACGGTTCAACCGAAGAGGATATTGTGGCACTGATGCAGGCAAAAATCTATGATATTGAAGTTGTCGTAATAGACCACCACTCTCCGGGGGATTTAATTACAAAAGATGAACGTGACGGAGAAATTTACGGAGGAACAGTTGCAGTTGACGAATATGTTGACACCCATGTAAATCCTTATCTTGTCGGCGGAGATTCACAGCTGACTGCAGGATGTCTTGCAACTGAGGTTGCACACATTATAAATCCTGATGTTAAAGACTTGATCAAGCATTTGCCGGCAATTGCGGCTTTAGGTGACCGTGCAGAATGTGGTGAAGTTTATCAGTACCTCCAGATTGCCTCTGAAAAAGGCTTTACAAAAGAACACCTTGCAAAAGTTGCTGAATGCGTTGACTTTGAAGCATACTTCCTAAGATTTATGAATGGAAGAGGAATAATGGATACAATTCTTGCAGTTGACAATATTGACAAGCATAAAAAAATGATTGATGCATTATACAAAGAATATCAGAAAAGAATTGATACCCAGCTTAAAGCGGCTCTTCCGAATATCAAGAAAACTCAGCTTGACAACGGAATTTACTTTAACCTTCTGGATGTTGAAAAATTCGCTCATAAATTTACATTCCCTGCTCCAGGAAAAACCTGCGGATTTGTCCACGATCATGTAATAAAAGAGTTGGGTGAAGACAAGCCGATAGTAACTTTAGGTCATGGTCCGGATTTCGGAGTATTCAGAGCTACTGATGCTGTAAATGAACAGTACGGATTTAATGTAAATGAAATAGTCTCAGCAATGATTGACAGAGTTCCTCAGGCAGGTATTGATGGAGGGGGTCATGAATGCGCCGGTTCCATTAAATACATTGAAGGACTCGGCGAGGAAGTTCTTTATAAGGTTGTAGAAGAAATTCAATCCTTATCAAAAAAATAATCAACAGGTAAAAATGGCTTTGGAAAATTATTGTAAGAACTGCGGTCACAGAATCCATTTCAACGAGCCTTACTGTCCTGAATGCGGATGCAAAACTCCATATTTTAACAATAAGGACACACCGGTATTGGAAATTCCTGTTCATGATATCGGATTTTTCGATTTTGACATTGATTTTTCTCCGTATATCAACAGTTCCAAAAAGGATTTCAAATATGAAATATGCTCCTGCGGATACCTCAATCATGTTGACAATGAATACTGTTACATGTGCGGAGCAAAAAGAAACCACAGCAAACTTGAAAGGATTTTAAAAAATAAAACAAAGCCTAAATTTTCCATGGATACTGTAATGTGTGAATGCGGTGCTCTCAATTCAAGTGAAAACATCTTTTGTGAAATGTGCGGCAAGCAGTTAAAGGGAAGTCCAGTAAATAATGATGAAAATTACAGCAATTTTAATCTGGAATTTGATGATGCAGTATTCTGTTTTTGCGGTGAGGAAAATGAACCATTCTCCCAGTTCTGCAGAAACTGCGGCCTTCCATTAGTAAATTATGGGAGATTAAATGATGTTTTTATACTATGCACATGTTCTACAATAAATGAAATCACCTCCGATTACTGTATCGGATGCGGAAAGAATTTAAACAGGGAGGATTCTGTTGTTTTATGCATTTGCGGTGAAAAAAATCCTAGCGGCACAAAATTCTGCCACAAATGCGAGAGACCTTTAAATCCTCAAAAAACAATTAAAACCAGAATCATCTGTTCCTGTGGTGAAATACTGGATTGGGATGAGGATTACTGTCATAACTGTGGAAAAAATATTAAACGTACATTTATGCGTAAAAATTCGATAAACAATACTGTCAAATCTGTTAAAAGTCTTTTTAGGTAGTGGTTAATTGAAAAGTTGTGATGTTTGCGGCACATTGAATCTTAGAGAGAATAATTATTGTACCCATTGCGGAAATAAGCTGATAGTTGAACATATCTGTCCTAACTGCGGTGCACCTAATCCTGATAATGTTGCCCACTGCGTAAAATGCGGGGAACAGATAAATCCTATTTCTATAGATGATTTTGATATACTTTTCAGCGATTATAATCTTAATCTGTTAGCTAATGCTGAGATAAGTGATTATGAATATCTCGATATGGTTTCAAAGATTTTTAAAAGAGCAGATTATTTTGAAATTTATGGAGATACCATAAAAAACAAGATTCTTAATTTTGCAGGTAATTTCACAGAATGCCGTACAAAATCAAGAGGATATGAGAGAGGCTTTATATTTCTTGGAAACTGCATTTATTATGATGACCGTTTAGATGACTCTGTACAGATATCCACTATAATTCATGAACTTGCACACTATTTCCTCTTCAGCATTGTTGAAAATATTTTATGCCATATATTCAGAGTCAAGCCATCTGTAACGCTTCAAAGCTTTATCTGGTATTTTCTGACTCTTCCTGAATTCAAAGTAATGAATGAATTCTGCGCCCACACTGTGGAAGGCAGATTTGTGCCGTTCGGCTATCAGAATTACGGTTCTTATAATCTGCTTGTTAAAAAACTTGAAATGGATGAAGATTCATTGGAATGGACTGTGATGTTTGGAAATACTTTTGCAAATGAAATCATTGCTTATCTGGAAAAGTATATTGATGAAGATCTGCGCCATGAAATAAAGATGCAATACAGAAAGGATATGGCAGAACCATCATATGAATCTATTCTGACTGAATCAAATGATTATCTCTCATTAAATATTAAAAATAAGACTCTTTTGCGAGTGTTGTATGATGTTTTTTTAGAAGCTTCACAGGATAGTAGGGTGATTGAAGAATTAAAAGGTATAAAAGAAGGAATTGAGTTGAATTAGTCTTTATTCTCTTTGTTTTTTATTTCGTCTCTTTCTTCAATAGTTTTCAAAACGTCTTTTCCGGTGTCAGTTAAGCGGTATAGCCTTCCTTTACGAGCTTCTTCATTAATGCATTCAACAATCTCTTTATTTTTTAATTCAGTTAAG
Source organism: uncultured Methanobrevibacter sp. (assembly GCF_900314615.1). NCBI lineage: Archaea > Methanobacteriati > Methanobacteriota > Methanobacteria > Methanobacteriales > Methanobacteriaceae > Methanobrevibacter > uncultured Methanobrevibacter sp. The sequence continues at coordinate 5,304 of NZ_OMWA01000024.1, forward strand.
ACTTTTGAAATGTGATTTGTCCTAATTCCACTGTCTTCAGCGATGTGAGTTGGTATTTTAACGTCATTCCCTATAGATTTTAATGTTTTTTCTCTATATTTTGAAATTTGAACATATGAAGTTAATTTCAAAAGCTCATCGTTTTCGTTTGACATGATTGAATATTATATCATTAATACTATAAAATGTTTTATAACATTTTATTATATTGATGTGATTATATTATTCACTTGTTTAATTATTGAACGCTTTTTAACTCTTAACAATTAAATTAATATATAACTTGTGTAAAAAAATAATATTATATCCATTTTTAGTTGATATTATGAAATGTGATAATTGCGGATTTGAAAATAAAGATACAGCAAAATTTTGCACAAAATGCGGTGCTTCATTCAGCGAGGTAAAAGTTCCTGAAGAGACAAAAAGTTCCGGCACCAATACTAAATATATTATTGTAGCATTGGTTGTTGTGATAATAATTCTTGTAGGTAGCATTGCTTACTTTGCAGGAACAATGAACTCCGGCACTTCAGATAGCAATAATGCTGTGCAAAACAATGCTTCCCAATCAGTTGAATCAGCTCAGGATGACGGCAGTCAGAAAACCCAGTCTGAAAGTACTTCAACTCAGTCAACCAGTTCATCCAGCAGTGAATCTAAATCCTGGGAGTCCATAGGAAGTTATTCCGGTTCAGGTTCAGGTTCTCAGACTATTTCAGTACCTGCAGGTCAGATAATGGTAAAACTTTCAGCATATCCTATTAAAAATTACGCTACAAACCATTTGTATGTTACCGGTTCCAACGGTCAGTCAGGAGGTGTGGACTGGGGTTCACACAGTGATGTTGAAACAAGATCAGACTCATTCAGTTTTACCTCTTCTTCAACTGAGACATTTACAATTGATTATTATGAGACTGTAAGTTGGGAAGTCGAATTTTACCGTTACCAGTAAAGTGATTCCAAATCACTTTATTTATTTTTTTTTCAACAAATTATTAATATGTAAAATTATAGAATATTTACTATGTTTTTTGATTTAAATATTAAAGGAAGTAGCCTCGAAAACAATATCGACCTGGCTTGTGAGGCATCCGGATACGGGTGGAATCACATTAACTTTTCATATAATCAGGATGATTTCAAACAGGCTTTTGAGTTCAAAGATGAGCTCTCAGAGAAACTGGAAAATACAATCAGCTTTGATTATACTTTAGAAATTAAATCAAACAATGTTTCTGAAATCAGAAAATTATCACGTAAATTCAGAAACAGGGCTTCCTGCATATCTGTTGTAGGCGGGGATTTGAAAGTAAACCGAAACGTGCTTGAAAATATTCAGATTGACGTTTTATCCCGCCCATATCTTAGAAGATACGACAGCGGTCTTAATCATGTTCTTGCTAAAGAAGCAGTAAACAACAATGTTGCAATAGAATTATGCTTTAAGGATGTTTTAAAAAGCTATCTGGCACATCGCTCCAAGATTTTATCTAATTTTAAGGATATTTATGTTTTATACAGGAAATTCAACTTCCCGTTAATTTTATCCAGTCGTGCCGAAAGCATTTTTGACATTAGAACCACAGCTGATTTTACAGCATTCTTTACACAGACCGGACTGACCTCAGATGAAGTATATTCTTCATTTAAAACCGCTCAAAATATTCTTGAATATAATTTGGAGAGAAAAAATTATATTTTAAAGGGAGTTCGGAGGGTCACAGATGAAGCTTAAGGTATTGCCTCCTACACTAAGAAAAAACAACAGGTATCTTACTGTTGATATTAAGATTACTTCTCCGATATCCAAGGATGACCTTGTAGGAATCATCTGGGATGCATGCGTTCGTTTTCAGGGAGAAGCAAACACTGCTAATTTTAATCTTTGGGTTATGAAATTCTATAAGATAGATGAAAACGAGAAATACTATAACTATAAGGCTATCATTCGATGTCAGAGGGATTTTGTTGATGATGTGAGATCTGCACTGGCACTGGCCAACATGTTCAGCGGCAACAGGATTGCAATGACTACCATCGCACTGTCAGGAACCATAAAAGCATCACAGAAATATATTTAATTACTTTTTGTAAGTTTAAAATAGAAAACTTTATAAATAATATATTAATATAAATAACAATTGGATTTATGGAATAAGAATAAAAAAATATTTTAATAAACTACAATGTAGTGATTAAAATTAAAATTGCCTTTTCATGGAGATTTGGTTTTGATTTTGAATTAATATTTTTAGACGTAGTTGAATTAAAATTTTAATATTTATATAAAATTTGTATATACGAGGTATAAATTATGCAACCTTTACAAAATGCTGGATATGATAGAGCTATTACTGTATTTAGCCCAGATGGAAGACTTTTTCAAGTAGAATATGCAAGAGAAGCTGTTAAAAGAGGAACTACCTCAATAGGTGTAAAAAGTTCTGAAGGAATTATTTTAGCTGTAGATAAAAGAACTACTTCAAATTTAGTTGAAGCATCATCTATCGAAAAAATATTCAAAATAGATGAACATATCGGGGCAGCTACTTCAGGTCTTGTTGCAGATGCTAGAGCTTTAGTCGAAAGAGCTAGAGTGGAAGCACAAATCAATAAAATCACTTATAGTGAACCTATCAGGGTAGACAGTTTATCCAAAAAACTATGTGACATGTTACAGTTATATACTCAAAATGGTGGAGTAAGACCATTCGGTTCAGCTTTAATCATAGGTGGAGTTTATGACGGTAAATGCAAACTCTTCGAAACTGACCCTAGTGGTGCATTGATTGAATATAAAGCAACCGCTATCGGTTCAGGCAGAAATGCTGCTATGGATATATTTGAAGAAAAATATCATGATGATTTAACTTTGGATGAAGCTATCGGATTAGCTTTAACTGCTATAAATGATGCAACTGATCATGATACAACTTCAAACAATGTTGAAATAGCTGTCATTAAAAGTGATGATGGAAAATACGTAAAACTTTCTCAGGAAGAAGTACAAAAATTCATTGATGAAGTGCTTGTAGAAGAGGAAGAAGAAGACGAAGAAGAATCTGAAGAAGAATCTGAAGATTCTCAAGAAGAATAATTATTTTAATTACTAGTTAGGGGATATTTCAATGGTAAATGTTGATGAAGCTATAATTGCTAAATATGAATATTGCGGTGAACATTTTGAAATACTGGTTGACCCTGATTTAGCAGCTGATTTTAGAAATCCTGATGGACCTGATGTTGCCATTGAAGATCTTTTAGCTGTTGAAGAAATCTTTAAAGACTCCAAAAAAGGAGACAAAGCTTCTGATGAAGCTATGAATAAAATATTTGAAACTACAGATCCTATTGAAGTTTCTAAGATTATACTCGAAAAGGGAACTGTTCAATTAACTGCTGATCAAAAAAGAAAGATGCAAGAGGATAAAAGAAAACTTGTAATAAATAAAATAGCTAAGGAAGCTATCAATCCTCAAAATGGTCTGCCTCATCCTGTTCAAAGAATTGAAAATGCATGTGATGAAGCTAAAGTTAAATTCGATCCATTCACTTCTGTTGATCAACAAGTTCAATCAGCTTTAAAAGCTATTAAGCCACTTATTCCAATCAGGTTTGAGAAAGTTAAAGTTGCTGTTCGACTCCCTGGATCTGCTGCAGGAAGTGCTTATTCTGTAATTCATGGTTTCGGTGAAATAATTAATGAAGAATGGCAGCAAGACGGCTCCTGGATTGGTATTATTGAAATGCCTGGTGGTCTTCAGAATTCTTTTAGTGCTAAAATGGCTGAAATTTCCGGTGGAGAAGCGGAAACTAGAACCATTAAATAATTAATTATGCTTATGGGATTATTATGATATATGTGGAAGATAAAGATTTAGTCATTCCTGGTCAGATTTTAGCTGATGAGGAATACTATTCAGGAAGAGGTACCTTTAAAGAACATGGTAAAGTATGCTCTTCTTTAATAGGACTTGTTTCTTTAAGGAATAAAAAAATCAGAGTTATTCCTTTAAAAAGCAAATACGTTCCTAAAAAAGGAGATGTTGTAATCGGTAAGATTAATGATGTCAGATTCTCAATGTGGGATGTAGACATTAACTCACCTTACTCCGGTATTTTACCTGCTTTTGAAGTGTTTGGTCGTGAGAAAAAAGAGCTCAACAAAGTTTATGATGTTGGGGATGTTCTATTTTTAAGAGTTGTCGATGTTGATGAAATCAAAAAGGCAAAACTCGGTTTAAAAGGAAGAGGAATGGGTAAATTTAAAGGAGGAATCATTGTAGATATTGCTCCAACTAAAGTTCCTAGATTAATCGGTAAAAAAGGTTCTATGATCAACATGATTAAAGACAAGACAAAATGTAAAATTGTCGTTGGTCAAAACGGTCTCGTCTGGGTAAAAGGAGACGAAGACATGGAACAGCTTACCAAAAATATTATTCATTTAATTGAGGCTGAGGCTCATACTTCTGGTTTAACAAATAAAATTAAAAACAAATTATGCTTAGCTATCGACGGTGAATTGCCACCTGAAGAAGCTCCTGAAGAGGAAGAAGAGTTTGTTTTAGAAAAACCTAAACTTCAAAATTTTAAAGAAGAATTAGAACAGGAAGAAAGAGAAGCTCAACAAAAAGAAGCTGAAGAAAAAGAAGAAAGTGAAGAAACTAAAAAAGAAGATAAGCCAAATATTGCTGAAGTTATTGAAGAATTAAAAAGGAAAAATAATAAGGACAGCACTTTGTCCTATGGTGAAAAGTCAAATAATTCCTTTATTTTGAATAATAGATAATGATTATTAATTCTTCGTATTTTAAATGAGGTAGATATGATGTCTGAAATGATAAGAGGAGACGGTAGGAAATATAATGAATTACGTCCTATCAAAATTGAAGCAGGAGTTCTTGAACGTGCAGATGGTTCTGCTTACTTGGAAGTTGGAGGAAATAAAATTTTAGTCGCTGTATATGGTCCAAGAGAATCATATATCAGAAGATTATTAAAACCTAATACCGGTGTAATAAGATGCAGATACAATATGGCACCGTTCTCAGTAGATGACAGAAAAAGACCAGGTCCTGACAGAAGATCATCTGAAATTTCTAAAATCACCGCTGATGCTTTAAGGCCAGCATTAATGTTAGAGAATTATCCTCGCTCAATGATTGATATTTATATAGAAGTAATTGAAGCTGAAGGAGGAACCCGTTGTGCAGGAATCACAGCTGCTGCTGTTGCATTGGTTGATGCAGGAATTCCTATGAAAGATATTGTTGTAGGATGTGCTGCAGGTAAAGTAAACGATGAAGTAGTACTTGATTTATCTGAAATTGAAGATAAAGAAGGTCAGGCTGATGTTCCAATAGCTATGATGCCAAGAACCGGTGAAATCACATTACTGCAAAGTGACGGTGATTTAACTGAAGAAGAATTTGCAAAAGCAATCGATTTAGCTATGGAAGGCTGTCGTCAGGTAAGTGAACTTCAAAAAGAAGCTTTAATGAAAAGGTATTCTACAGAATAGTGGGTGGATAATATGGATATAGTACCAGAAATTACAAGACAAAGTATTTATAATCTTGCCAAAAATGATAAAAGAGAAGATGGCAGACAATTAACTGAATATAGGGATATTACTATTGAAACTAATGTCATTTCTAAAGCTGAAGGTTCTGCTCGCGTAACTCTTGGTGGAACTCAGGTTATTGTAGGTATTAAACCACAACTTGGAAGCCCATTTCCAGATACTCCTGATTTAGGAGTTTTAATGACCAATTGTGAAATGTTGCCAATGGCTGATCCTACTTTTGAACCAGGACCACCTAGCGAGGATTCAATCGAGCTTGCACGTGTAGTTGACAGAGGTATTCGTGAAAGCGAACTGGTAGAATTGGACAAATTATGTGTTGAAGAAGGAAAACATGTCTGGATGTTATTCATTGACTTGCACATTATCGATAATTGCGGTAACCTCTTTGATGCATGTGAATTAGCAGTTATGGCTGCACTTAAATCTACTAAATTGCCTGTTGCAAGCATTGTTGATGAAGAAGTAGTCCTTAGTGAAGATGAAACCTTTGATTTACCAATCAATAACGAATTAGCTTTATGTACTTTCGTTAAAATTGGTGATAAAATGGTTATCGACCCAACATTGGATGAAGAAAGAGTAGCTAGTGCTCGTTTAAATGTTGGTGTTACAAAAGACGGTCACATTTGCTCCATGCAAAAAGGTGGCGAAAAACCATTAACTAAAGATGAAATTCTCTACTGTGTAAATACTGCAGTAGGAAAAGTAAAAGAGTTAATAGAATATCTTTAAATGTCTGAAGGACGATTAAGATTTCTAAATTCTTTTTTTTCTATTTTTTTATTATCTATTAAAACAAATTTTGTATCTATTTTTTCTATAAGTCCCTTGATGTGCAAAACGTCTGAGGCAATCAGATTTTCAATAAGGGGAACAATATTTTTGTTATAAATAGAATGAAGTGGTTCTGATGTTTTGATTTTTGCTTCAGGGTCATGGTAAGGAACAATTGCCTGATAAGCTTCATCAATTTCATTAAAAATAGTTGTGATGTATTTTTCGGAAACGTACGGGCTGTCGCACGGAAGTATTAAAGCATAACTGCTTTGTATATTTTCCAGTCCGGTCATGATTCCAGGCAGTGGCCCTTTGTTTTTTATTTTATCTTCCACAAAGGTGATACTGTATGTGTAATCACTGGTGTCAATAAATTCGCTGTATTTCTCAATTCTTTTTTCATCGTTTAAAACAATTACAGCTTCATCTATCTGGTGGTTTAAGGTAGAAAGGATATGTTTTATCATAGGTTTATCTTGAATAATCATAGAACCTTTGTCACGTCCCATTCTACTGCTCTTACCTCCACATAGAATAATGCAAGATTTAATATTTTCACCATTTTCATTACTCATATTAAATCCTCCATATGTCTATTCGGTTACGTATACGCTTGCAGTTTCATCAAACGGATTAGTACGTATAATCAAAGCAATCATATATGGATAGTGTTTGTTTAAGTATCTTAAATAGTAAACCCATTCATATACTAATTTTTCATATACTCTCTGCATATCTCCGTTTAGATGTGCAAAGTCAGCATCTGTTACTAACTCAAGTTTTTGCCTGTGTTCAAGCTCTTCATCCAAATGAAGAATTGCATTGATGAGGCCTGTAAACTCTTCTTTTTCAAGCAGGTTAGGATTGTTTATTAAATTGATAATAAATTCTCTTTTATCTGCAAGTAAAGTTCTTAAGTTTTCTAAAAATTCTTCTCTTGCTTCCAATGGAATATCCATTGCTGAGAAATCAACATTTGAATTTTTAAGTTCAGTAAGTTTATTTTCATAATCCTGATTGTTCCAGTTTTTAATGGATTTTAAATTTTCAGTGCTTGCTTTGTATTTGTTGACAGTGCTTAACTGACTAATTAAATCGTTTCCGACTTCGGAAAAGAATGTGCTCATAAGCATGTCCAGTTTTTCAAGCATTGCTTCTTTTTCTTTTCTTTCGATAATCTCGTCAAGTAAGAATGCTACAATAAGTATATCTACAGGTATGAAACCTAAATGGGTCCATATGTATGAAATAATATGCTCAGCATCTCCCAGTACGAGATAGTTTGATCCATAAATGATTATTATTAATATAACCATTAAAATGGAAAATTTAGCTTTCCAGCTTAATCTTTTACTCATTTTTAATCTCCGTTATCTTTTTTTAGCAGTAATTATAGCTATCGGGTTTTCACTAATCATTAATACTCCACGGTCCAGTACACGTCCGTTTGAAACATTAACTTCCATGATTTTTGGATTATAACCTAAATCCTTAAGTTTATTGATTGCTTCAACTTTAGTGTCCACCAGTATTGCTGTAATTAATATTCTGCCTTTGGAATTTAGTTTTTCATGAACGATGTCTAAAATATTTTCTAATTGTCTGCCGCTGCCCCCAACAACGGCAATGTCAATGCCGTCAATATCCCTCAAGGCATTTGCTCCATCGTCATTGATTAATGTAACATTGTCTCCAAGTCCAAACTTTTCAAGATTTCTGCCTGTTACCTCAATCGCTTCGGGATTGGTATCGATGGAGATTACTTCACGGGCTCTCTGTGCAAACTCGCATGTAAGTCCTCCTGTTCCGCATCCGCAGTCGATAACTTTGTCTTCAGAGGTAACTTCAGATTTATATAATAATATTGCTCTAATGGCTTCTTTTGTTGGTCCGGGTACATCACAGGATTTGATAAAATCCTTATCTTCTAACATTTACTCCACCTTTTAAATAAATCGTTTTCAATTTTAAGAGAGTCCAGAATTTTTCCTACAATAAAGTTAATCTGGTCGTCAACGGTATCGTGTGTTGAGTAAAATCCGGGCATTGCAGGTAAAATTATAGCTCCTTCTTGTGATAATGTTAGCATATTCTGTAAGTGAATGCTCCTCAGTGGAGTTTCACGAGGTACAATAACGGTCGGTCTTCTTTCCTTAAGACTGACGTCAGCCACTCTTGTTATTGTATTTGCTCCATAGCCGTTTGCTATTGAGGATAATGTTTTCATAGAACACGGCACTATCGCCAGTGCATCTGCTTTAAATGACCCGCTGTTGATTGAAGAGGTCAGGTCGTTGAAATCATAATATGTGTCTGCAAGTTTTATAACGTCCTGTGTGGTGTAATCGGTTTCTGATTCAATAACAATTTTTGCAGCATCGCTGATTACCAGACTGTTTTCAATATTCAGTTCTTTCAATGCTTCGAGTAATCTTATTCCATATATTACTCCGCTCGCTCCGGTTATTGCAACTACTATCATTTTATCTCCTAAAACAGTTTAATTTGATCATAATGAATTCCATGGAATTTTTCCCTGTCGATTTCAGGCAAATCAAGGTAATTTTCAAGTTTAAACTTGCCGAATTTGATTTTTTCATCTTCAGGAACATATACGCTTATATCAGGTATATTGAATCTGGCTTTACTTAACGCTCCGATAATATTTGATATTTCTGTAAGAGGGAACAGTTTGCCGTCAACGCTGACCTGGGTTTTCATTTCGTCGAAACGAGGATATTCGGCAATGTTTATAAATACGTAATTCTTATCGATATCATAGTCTTCAGCAATTTCTCTTTCGGCTTTTCTCAACTGGTCTGATTCAATTTTATACATCTTTTCAGGATACTTGAAGTTATCGAGTCTGATTGTCTTAACACGTTTCATAATGCGTCTGGTGTCCAGTCTGTGCATTATGTCATTTACAAAAGGATTTTCGCAATGTCTGAATATTCCGATAATGTCTGCATCGTCATATTTGTAAATGTCGTTTTCTTTAATGATACCGTCATCAATTACAGTTTTTAAAGCTCTTCTAAACATTGAATTGACAATTCTTGTTGTGTGGTGCTGATATACGCTAGGATACATGAAATATCTTGAAACCAATGCTCCTTCAGCAGCCTGAACTCCTTTAATGTCTAAAATCAGCCCGTCATCAAGACTCAGGTTTGATATTATTCGTTCATAATCAATAACTCCGTATGCCACTCCGGTATTATGGGAATCTCTTAAAAGATAGTCCATTCTGTCCACGTCAAGTTCTCCTGAAACTATTGGTCCGAGATATCCTTTTCCATTTACTATATCCACGATATCATTGATGTCAAATTTTTCTTCAAGAAGATCTCTCATGGAAGTTTTTGTAACTACGTATTTGGTCAGCTCTTCATGGGGAAATGACAGGACTCCTTCTGAAACATGTGAAAATGGTCCGTGTCCGACATCATGAAGAAGCGCTGAAGCTCTTACGAGTTCGATATCATCATCAGACAGGCCAAGTTCAGATGCAAGCTTTGATCCCAGGTTCATGGTTCCTACACAGTGCTCAAATCTTGTGTGTGTAGCTCCTGGATAAATTAAACTTATCAAACCTAACTGCTTTATTCTTCTCAAACGTTGGAATTGGGGCATGTCCATAATTCTTTCTTCAAATTTGTTTAAACTGATGTCTCCATAGACGCTATCTCTGATAAACTTTTTCTTTTCAGTCATTTTATCAATCTTCCCACTTTTTGATAGTTTTATTCCATGTATCTGTCCCATTCTTATCAATGTCTATAGTCTTATTTGTCTGTGTTGTGTTATTTGTGAGGTTTTTTTCAACTTTCGGTATGATAGTCGGAACTTTTTCAATTAAATTAGGTTCAAAGGAGTCATTTTCAATTGAAGTTAACTTGTAGGAGTCATTGTCTTCAACAATTGTTAAACTTGCAAAAGCGCTGCTGATAATAAATGCTGCAACGGCAATTATTAAAAATATTATCAAATTTGCTTTTACTGACTCTCTCATAATAACACTTTTATTTATTTTGTTTAAAAATTTAAACTATACTATTATTATTTTTTTTAAAAGCTATTATTTAAGATTTACTTATTTTATTAGTTTTTATTGAATATTTTCAATGAATTTTTGCTGTAACTTCAGTATTTTTTATCATTTTTGGAATTTTGTAATTTTTATTTTCCAATAAAATTTATATAGGATGTGATTTAATCATTATATATCGGAATGATACTTCCGACAGTATACTTCCGACTATTAAAAAATTATATGAGAATGATAAAATGGATATGTTTAGTGCTGGAGACACTGCCTGGATTTTAATCTGCACTCTTTTAGTATTGCTGATGAGTATTCCGGCAGTTGCATTTTTTTATGGAGGACTAAGTAAAAGAAAAAACGTTTTAAATACAATATTTTTAACTTTCATAGCATTTTCCTTAATCAGTGTTATCTGGGTAATATTTGGTTATCAATTTGCATTTGGAAGTGACATCAATGGACTTATAGGTGCACCGACCAATTTCTTCCTGCAGGGAATCGGTCTTGATGACCTTAACGGTACAATACCAACATTGCTGTTTGTAATGTTTCAGTGTGCCTTTGCAGGTCTGACATGTGCAATCATGTCAGGTGCTCTTGTTGGAAGAATGAAAACAAAAGCATGGGTAGTTTTTGCTGCACTCTGGGCCTGTTTTGTATATGTCCCTATTGCCCACTGGGTATGGGGAGGAGGATGGCTCATGCAGATGGGTGCACTTGACTTTGCAGGAGGTGCGGTAGTTCACATGAACTCAGGTATTTCAGCATTGGCGGTCGCTTTAGTGTTAGGTAAAAGGAAAAATACCTCACTGATTCCTCACAACCTCGGATATGCTGTTTTAGGAGCAGCACTCTTGTGGTTTGGATGGATGGGATTCAATGGAGGATCAGGTCTTGCAGCTGACGGACTGGCTGCAAACGCAATAATAGTATCAAATGTGGCAGCTGCTGTTGGTTTAATCGTATGGACTTTAATAGATACTTTCACAATTGGAAAACCGACAGTTTTAGGTGCAATATCCGGTGCAGTTGCAGGTCTTGTAGGAATTACTCCTGCAGCGGGTTTTGTTGACGTATTTGGTGCTTTAATAATTGGTGCTGTAGCTCCGCTGGTTTCATACTTTGCAATTAATTACATGAAACCGAAACTCGGATACGACGATGCTTTAGATGCATGGGGCATACATGGAATGTCTGGAGTATGGGGAGCAATAGCAACAGGAATCTTTGCTGTTCCTGCAATCGGAGGAACTGCGGGACTCTTATATGGAAATCCAAATCAGGTTGTTGTTCAGATTATAAGTGTAATAGCTACTATTGTTTACGCATTTGTTGTAAGCTATATTTTAGCTAAAGTCTTGGACAAAGCAATGAACGGTATCAGAGTGGATGAATCAGAAGAAATCGGAGGTCTTGATTCAAATCTCCACAAGGAATCTGCATACAACTTCAACTCATAGGAGAAATTTTCATGAAAAGTGTTGTGGCCATAATAAGAGAAGAAAAGTTTCAGGACGTAAAAGATGCACTTCTTGAGGTAGGATGTGAAGGGATGAACGTTTCTGAAGTAAAAGGAAGAGGAAGCCAAAGAGGAATCAGGGAATCCTATAGGGGATCCAGCTACTGTATAGATTTGATTCCTAAAACCCGTATTGAGATAGTCGTAAAAGAAGAAGGTGTTGACTTGATTGTTGATGCAATTAAAAAAGGAGCCTTTACAGGAAATATCGGAGATGGCAAAATATTTATTTATCCAATGGATAATGTAATCAGAATAAGGACTGGCGAAGAAGGTGATAGTGCAATCTGATATGCATTAATTATCCCTTTTAAAATGTTATTTAAAATAGCGGTCTAAAAAAACATTATATAAAACCATATGGGATTAATATTCCCTTTTTCTCTTAAAATATCTGACTGCTATTTTTATTAACATTTATTTATGTTTATCTGTTTTTACAGATTAAACCAAAATTCATTAACTAAAAATAAGGATGAAATTAATTTTTCATCCTTTAAATTAAGATTAAAATATTAATGTTATTTTTTCTGCATGCGAACTTTACATTAACATTAACGATTTCAATTTTTCAATGTAAATTTCTATGGGGATATATATCCTCATCTAATTTTGCCCAAAAAATCATTTTTCAGGTGTTTAACTCAGTAATCGATTACAACGCCGCCTATGTCTGACAAATCAACCCATGTGGTGATGCCTTTGATTTCATAGAGGTTTCCATTGATGTATTCATAAGAAACGTCTTTGTTGTCGCTTGTAAGATATATTGAATCTCCGCTGATATCGCTTACTCTTTTGATGATGCCGCCGTATTCATCTGATTCGGCTACAACGATATCTCCAACATGAACATTGTGGGTTTTGTTTACAAGAACGCTCTGACCATTCTGGAGAGTCGGAAGCATTGATGTACCGTCAACATGAACCAAAACCGGAATCTGGTCTTTACCGATACTTGAATCAAGGTTAATTTCCACATCATCAAGCCCATAACTGCCGCAGACTTTTTTAATCTGATTTTTTAATGTGGTAGCATTGGATGAAGTGTCATTCATTGCTTTTAAGGTTAAATTGCAGATATCATGATTCAGTGCATCGATATCAATTCTTGAAAGCGTTGTGGTGCTTACACTGACATTTTCACCGTCAATATAAACATTAACAGTATCATTTCCAATAAATGTCAATGCTAAAAAAGCAAGTAAAATAAGTATGATTAAAGCTAAAATGATTTTTTTAGCCATTTTAAATCACTCGTCCATGATATTTAAATCCATATTTAAAAGAGCCTTCATTGTTTCTATGTCAATCTGGCCAGGGGCGGTTACATCAGTTCCGGCCGCAAAAGTAATCGGTGAGTCGAATTTTGATGCCATAACTCTTGTATAACTTCCTATATCTCCCATTGAAATGGCGATTGTATCTTTGCAGTGTGAAAGAACAGCAAGTATTGTCAGTGTATCCTCCAAATCCTGCGGCATAAAAGCAACTTTTGCAATATCTCCAAGTTCATGCTCTTTATCAACAATATACATTATTTCATCCAAATCAGGTGTCTTTTCAAAATCATGGTATGAAACAATGGTTTTAACACCGGTATTGTGGATTTTGTCAATGTATTCATCATCGCACTGAAGTTCAATATCCACATAGTCAACCAGATCACAGCAGGAATATAATATATCAAGTCTTTCCTCTTCACTTCCTTTAAATGATCCTCCTTCAGAGCTGATTCTGTTGGTGGCTATCATAGGAAAATTAATTTCTTCGATTGTATCTTTAATTTCTGAAATATCCGGATTTTTAAGCGCGTCAATTCTAAATTCCAGCACGTCAGCGCCCTTATCGATACAGTCTTTTGCAACTTCAATTACGTCTTTGCAATTGTCCTGAAAAATAGGAATTGCAATTTTTGTTTGTGAATACATTATATAATATATTATATTATAGTCATTAATTAAATTTTCTTAAAATACTCTTAATATTTATATAAATTAAAAAACAAAATATATACCAATAAAATATTTTTATTTTATTTTATTATTAATTAATTATCAAAGGTGTTAATTTGAAAATTACCGCTATAGGTGCGGATATATCAAAAAATGATGTGTCCTGCAGTGCTGAGCTAGTAGCCACTATTGAAAGCAACCTTTATAAAGTAAAAGAATTAGGTGCAAGAGATGTAGCACTAACCAATGTCACAGGAGATGACGTTGTTGTAAGTGCATTTGTCGAAGATGACTTGCTTGAACCTATTAATGAAGGTATTGTTAATATTTTAAAAGAAAGTGCAGAAAACTTCGGGGATTTATCTGGAATTTCACAAAATCCTGAAGATGCAGGAGAAGGAATTTCTTATGCTGAAGCCAGTATAAGACCTGACAGATATCCTGATGCAATTGTTTTAGGTTTCGATACATATGGGGGAGAACCATTTGTCAGCGATGTTGCAAACTCTGCAATTGAAGCCGCAAAAGGAATGAAAAATATGACAGATGTATCAGATTTGATAGAACCTAAAATAAGACATATTCCTGGTGTAGGATATGTTTCTCCTGAAACTGATGATCCTGTTGTTGTGGCAACTGTTGAAAACATCGAATCTGTCGGTGTAATTGCAGGTGCAATGATTGGAGCTGCACTTGGAAATAAGAATACTTATTTGGTTAAAAGAGGAACAACCTGCAATGTATTGCCGGGTAGCGTAATATTTTCAGCTACCGCATTCATGAACGGCAATGTTATTGATCTGGCTGTTCCGTTTGAAAATAAAACTAGAATTTTAAGATAGGAGTTAAATATTATGATTTTGTTAAATGAAGATACAAAATGTTTAGTTCAAGGAATCACCGGAAAACAAGGTTCATTCCACACAGAACAAATGTTAAAATACAATACAAACATTGTTGCAGGTCTCACTCCTGGAAAAGGAGGTCAGAAATTCTTAGATCAGGTACCGATTTTCAATTCAATGGAAGAAGCTACCGAAGAGGTTGATGTAAACGCTTCAATAATTTTTGTACCTGCAAGATTTGCAAAAGACGCTGCTTTTGAAGCAATCAGACATCTTGATTTGGTAGTTATTATTTCCGAGCATATTCCAGTTCATGACAGTATGAAAATCATGGCATATGCAAAACAGATGGGAACTACTATTATCGGACCTAACACTCCTGGAATCATCTCTCCTGGCGTCGGTAAATTAGGTATCATGCCGACACATATATTTTCAGAAGGTAATGTGGGAGTAATCTCCAGAAGCGGTACATTAACTTATGAAATTGCAAGTGAACTAACCAATGCAGGAATCGGTCAAAGTACTGCTGTAGGTATAGGCGGAGACCCTGTTACCGGAGACAACTATGTAGATATCCTTAAAAGATTCGATAAAGATGACCAGACAGATGCAGTTGTATTAATTGGTGAAATCGGAGGAACCGCTGAAGAAAGGGCCGGAAAATATATTGCTGAGGAAATGAACAAACCTGTAGTATCTTACATTGCAGGAAGAACTGCACCTCCGGGCAAAAGAATGGGACATGCCGGAGCAATTATTCAGGGATCTTCAGGTACTGTTGCAAGTAAAACCAAAGCTTTAAATGAAGCTGGCGTAGATGTAGCAGTAAAACCGTCTGAAATTGTAGATTTACTTAAAAAGGTAATGTAGATGTCAAATCAGGAAATTATTGATAAATTATTGAACGGTGAAATTAAACTTTATCAGGTTGATAAGGAAGTTTCAGCCAAAGCGGCGACTGATATCAGAAGAGAATTTATTGAACAGAAATATGATATCAAACTTGAAAATATCTCAAATTACACTCTTGATATGGAAAGGGCTTCAGCAAGAAATATAGAAAACTCAATTGGAGTTCTGCAGCTTCCGATGGGTATTGCAGGTCCATTAAAAATCAATGGTGAACACTGCCAGAGAGAAGTCTTTGTTCCACTTGCAACCTCAGAAGGTGCGCTTGTTGCATCAATCAACCGTGGAGCATCAACAATCACAGCATCAGGCGGTGCAAACGCAAGAGTGATTTCAGACTGCATGACCCGTGCACCTGCAATAAAATGTGAAAATGCAGGTGAAGCATTAAAAATCAGACAATGGTTTATTGATAATTTCGATGAATTAAAAGAACTGGCAGAAAGTACAACCTCTCACGGTAAACTGCTTAAAATAGACCCTATCTTAATAGTTGGAAGCTATGTATATCCAAGATTCGTGTTCTCAACCGGTGACAGTATGGGAATGAATATGGTGACAATAGCTTCTGAAAAAATCCTGGATAAACTTGCAGAAGAAACCACCGCAACCCATATTGCATTAAGCGGTAACGTCTGTGTTGATAAAAAACCTGCAGCTATTAACATTGTTGAAGGAAGAGGAAAAAGCGTAGTTGCAGATATACTGATACCTGAAGAAATAGTGGAAAAGAAACTCAAGACCACTGCAGATGCAATAGTTGAAGTAAACACTGCTAAAAACCTTATAGGTTCAGCGGCAAGCGGAGCCATGGCATACAATGCTCATTATGCAAACATGGTTGCTGCAATATTTTTGGCAACAGGTCAGGATGCAGCACATGTTGTTGAAGGATCTCTTGGAATAACTACTGCTGAAAACAGAAACGGAGACTTGTATTTCTCAGTCAACCTGCCTGACCTGCCTGTAGCAACAGTCGGTGGAGGAACAAGTCTTGAAGTTGCACATGAAGGATTGGAGATTCTTGGTGTTGCAGGTTCAAACCATGCCCGTGAATTTGCAGAAATCGTTGCATGCACTGTTTTAGCCGGAGAACTGTCACTTGTCGGAGCATTGGCAGCAGGACACCTTGCAAGAGCTCACCAGGAACTTGGACGAGGATAAAATGGATGATCTTTTAGATGAACTATATCCTCAAATCACTCTGGAAACAGATGACTTGATTATGGAGATATCTGTCAAGAAGGATTATTCTCAAATTAAAGATTTGGATGAAAGAAAAAAAGAATTTATCAACGATTTAAAGGATTTCATTGATGAATTCAATGAAACTCCTGAGTCAGGGCAGTTCATGGCTTTTTTTTGATTAGTATCCGGTTTCATACAAAATTTGTATGATTTCCATTATATTTTATTCCTTGTCAAGGAATTATGCTTTTTTTTGATTTGTAAAATATTTCCTACAATAACTTGAATGTTTTGACAATATATAAATATTCAGATTTATTTATATTATAAATTGGAAGAACTTTTTCAAATTTTATTTAAAATTTTAAAAGTTATTTTAAGTGAAGCGTTCAATGAGATTGCATATTCCGAGTTCACCAGAAATTACGCCGATTTGGGACCTGCCATATATACAGATGATATCCGCAATGTTATTAATAACACTGTCTTTTTGAAAAATAAACAGGAAGTCCATCAAGCTGATCTTGTGGACCAATATGAATTGTCATATGAAAGATTAACAGAAATATATGCTGAATTTGTGAATATCTTAAACTTTTGGAGGAACAAGGACATTTCAGAGGCTGCGGCCAAATTATAATGTCAAAAGTATAGTGAATTTACTTAAATGAGTTTATTTGATTGATTTCAATGTTGAAATAGAATTGCATGATACATTCAAATCATAAACTTATTTATATGATTTATAACTACAATATAATTGTTGAAAACATTACAAACCATAAAATTATTTGGGATATCTTGGAAATCCTTGCTCATAAGAGTATATCATACCAATATTATCGCCAAATATATAAGGTTAAGGTACTAAACAGGTGATTTAAAATGTGTTCTAGTGGAGGGCCAATGGCTGACATTGATTTGAAAAAATTGAAAACAAAAAAATACCGTTGCAAAGAATGTGGAAATACCTTTAAAGGTATCGGAAGAAAAGTAGTTTGTCCTTCTTGTCAAAGTGACAACGTTGAACTTGCAGAGTAAATAAAATTTACTCTATTTTTTTATTTTTTTTTTAGTGATTTTTATGAACATTGATTTTGAAAACGATGAAATTCTATTTATTGAAGGTGAAACCGGGATGGTAGGTATTGTTAAAGTGGCCTATGAAAATAAAATGCTTTTTATAGCCACCCAGGACAACGAGGAAATAGTTCAGTTTTTGGAATCAGATGACATTATTGCAGTATCAAATTTCAAGAAAGACAAAAGGGCAATACGTTCACAGGCCTACCTCAGCCGTGAAGAGTCATCCCCATTAGTAATTTTAAACAAGGATCATCCGTCAACCAAACGCTTGGAAACTGTCATATCAATTGGAGATGAAGTTAATCTGAACTGCAACATTACTCCCGGAACCCATCCTGAACAGAATGTGCTGTGTTCCTGTGACAGTCTATCAGGACTTGAAATAGTCAAAACACCTACAGGCGTTAAACTTAACAGACAATTCGATAATTATTCAATAGAAAAATTTTAGGTTGAAAAATGTTATTTGTTGACTCATTTTACATGTTTTTAGGACAGCTAGTGGTTATTGTATTTGCAATAATACTCATTTTGCTGATTATAGTGCTTATCTTAGGAGTTCTTTTTGCCAAGAAAAACAAGATAAAATTCCCTAGATTCCTTCTTTATGTAGTTGATCTGCTTTATTCTCCTTTAAAGACAATTGCTCAGTTTTTAAAATTGGATGACAATATCATTGACGAAATGGCCATAAAAGTCCGTGATGAACTTAACAAGGAAAAATTCAAAGAGATCCCTGCTGATAAAACACTTATATTTCTGCCTCACTGTCTGAGACATGGAGACTGTCCTGCAACACTTCAAAAGGAAGGTCTTAACTGTACCGAATGTGGATTGTGTTCCATTGGAGTCATAAAAAAGAAAGCCGAACCGTTAGGATACAAGTTGTATATAGTTCCGGGTTCAAGTTTTGTAAAAAAGATCGTTATGGAAAACAAATTCCAGGCAGTACTTGGTGTGGCATGCCATGAAGATTTAAATCAGATGATGATGCTTCTGTCTGATTTCTGCCCTCAGGGAGTATTGCTTGAAAAAACAGGATGTTTTGAAACAAAAGTAAATGTTAAAAAAGTATTTGAAAAACTTGATTCCAAATACTGATTCTGCGCTTAGCCGGCTTTTAAACTTATCCTAAAATATTTTTAACATTCTTAATTTTTTCAAAGCTTTCTTCATCTTTTGTAATGTCAAATTTAAGATTAAGGAAATATAATTCCTGATTGAATAGCTTATTTTCTTCATATTCTTCAATCAGTTCATCCAATGTGGTTAAAATAAAAGGATTTACTCCAATCTGAATATTTTTGTCTTTAAGAATATCGATACTTTCTTCAAGTGTTAAATCAACTTCAGGATTTTTGCTTTTGATGTAGTTGATTTCTGCATATGCCATCGGACTTAATTCAAATGTCATGCTGTACCTGAAAAGCGCAAATGCGGTTTCAAGCTGATCTTCTTCTATATAATAATATCCGAGTGTCCTGTAGCATCTTGCAATGTCTTGAGGATAATATGCATACTTGAGAGCATCAGTTGCGTACATGTAATATTTATTGTATGTATAGGTGTGCACTTTGTAAATCTCGCAAAGCTCCAGAATTATTCTTGAAGAAACAGGATTAATCTTAATGGCTTTTTTAAGGTATATTTCAGCTTCCTCGTACTGTTTTGCTTCAAGAAGTAAAAATCCGTATATATAATATAAGTCAAGAAGAGGCTTATTGTCCGGAATGTATCTTAAAGTTTTTTCAGCTCCAATATATGTGTTGAATAGTATCTCTTCTAAAGGATTTGTGAAAAAGTGATATTCGCTTACCTTATCGTCTTCAAACATTCCAGGAAAACTTTCCATAAACTTGCTTAGTTTCTCCAGTGCATTGTCATACTCTCCGCTTTCAATGTCATAGGAAATGTCATTTAAAATATCCATTATAGGATTTTCCCTGTCTGATATTTCAATAAATTCGTTTTTTTCATCTTCGCTAAGACAGTCCCACATCATGCGGGAGATTTCCTTGATTATCTCTTTGTTATAGGGATGATCGGCATATTTTTCAATCTGTGATGAGAGATATTCTCTGTTCAAATCAGGATTTTCACCAAGATTGGCCCTGATTTCATTAATTATTTCTTCGTACATTAACACACCTAAAGTTAGTTTAATAGGTAATATTTTTATATTACTCTTGCATATATTATATATGTATAAAAATTTACTTTTATATTGTTTATTAAAAAAAATTTAAGGTGATTATGAAATGGCAAATCAACCAATATTTATTCTTCCTCAGGGAACTGAAAGATATTCCAAAAGAGATGCTTTAAGAATGAATATCACTGCAGCTAAAGTATTGTCTGGTATTGTAAGAACTACTTTAGGCCCTAAAGGAATGGATAAAATGTTAGTTAACTCATTAGGTGATGTTACTGTCACCAATGACGGTGCAACTATCATGAGAGAAATGGAAATTAACCAACCTGCAGCTAGAATGCTTGTTGAAACCGCTAAAAAACAGGAAGATATTGTCGGAGATGGAACTACTTCTGTTGTTGTCATTGCAGGTGAGTTATTAGCTAAGGCTGAAGAATTATTGGAAGACGGCATTGCAACTTCTGTTGTTGTAAAAGGATTTAGAAATGCAACTGCAAAAGCAATCGAACTTTTAAACGATATTGCTATTGATGCTGATGATGAAGAAACTCTTAAAAAAGTGGCTGTAACTGCTATGAGTGGTAAAGGTTCTGATTATGCAAAAGAACATTTGGCAGACCTTGTTGTTAAAGCAGCTTTAAGAATTGAAGAAGACGGCAAATCCGATATTGACAACATCAATATTCAAAGGGTTTCCGGAGATTCTGTAGAAGATTCATTTTTAGCTGAAGGAATTGTAATTGACAATACTCCTGTATCTAAAAACATGCCAAGAGAAGTTAAAGATGCTAAAATCGCAATTATGAAATATCCTATCGAACTTAAAGATATCAATACCGACAGCAAAATTGATATCACAAGTCCTGATCAGTTTGAAGCATTCTTACTTCAAGAAGAACAAATGATTAAAGATTTAGTCCAAAAAATCATTGATTCTGGCGTTAACGTTTTATTCTGTCAAAAAGGTATTGACGATATGGCAGAACACTACCTGAAAAAAGCAGGAATCATGGCTTACAAAAGAGTTAAAAAATCCGATATGGAAAGAATCGAAAAAGCAACTGGTGCTAAACTCGTAACTGACATTGAAGATTTAACTGCTGAAAAATTAGGTAGTGCAGGCCGTGTTTACCTTGACAAATTATTCGATCATGAATTAACATTCATCGAAGAATGTGAAAATCCAAAAGCTTCTTCCATTGTATTAAGAGGAAGTACCCGTTATGTAACTGAACAAATCTCCAGAGCTATAGATGATGCATTAGGTGTTGTTGCAGCTACTATTGAAGAAGGTAAAGTACTCATCGGTGGTGGAGCTTGTGAAATTGATTTGGTAAAACAATTAAGAGAATATGGTGAATCTGTAAGCGGAAGAGAACAGTTAGCTATTTTAAAATACGCTGAAGCTTTAGAAGTTATTCCAAGAACCCTGATTGAAAATGCAGGTTTGGACACCATTAACTTAATTGCTGATTTAAAAGCTGCTCACGAAGACTCCAAATTCATCGGTATTAATGTATTTACAGGTGAAGTCGTTGATATGAAAGAAGCAGGTGTTATTGAACCTTTAAGAGTTAAAATACAGGCTCTTCAATCTGCAGGTGAAGCATCTGAAATGATTTTACGTATCGATGATATGATTGCAGCAAGAAATGCATTGGAATCCACCGGACCTGATGAGTCTGGTAATGATGCAAGCGGTATGCCTCCAATGCCTCCTGCAGGAGGAATGGGTGGAATGCCACCTATGATGTAAAAATATTTTACATCTTCTTTTTTTCTATTTTTCATGCTTATTTTTAATTATACTCTATTAAACTGATTGTTTTTTAATCTAAATAGATTGAAATCAATGTTTTTTGTTTAAATAGCCTTAAATTATATGTAATTTTATATAATAAGTCATTGAATAACTGATTTGATTTTAGTATAGTCAAGTTACTTTAAATATAATTTCATATTGTTTAATCCTTTTAGAGTTGTTTTCAACAATAATCTTGCTTATTTCCTTATTTTCATTAAGTTTTAACCTTATTTTTAAAAAACAAACTAGTATAATTCTACTTTTGAAATAAAAAGGTTTATATAAGATATTTGTAATAAATATTGATGAAGTGAGATTAAGTTCTCACGATTGTTTAAAAAAAATGTTATGGAGGTAAATTATTTTGAACAAACAAATTTTACTCACTTTATTTTTAGTTCTTGCTGTAGTATGTTCAGCCAGTACTATCTATGCGAGTGAAGTAAGTGTTACAGATTCATATGCTACTAGCTTAGTAGATGACACATCAGATGTCTCAGTCCCATTGGAGAAAACTGCTGATTCATCAGAAATTTCTGTATCTAGTGATTCAAATGTTGATAATGATTCATCTAAAGTTTCTCTATCAAGTGATGAAGTTTTAGGATCTGAAAATTCAAATACTTTATCAACTAACACGGCAAATGATGATGGTGAAAATGGGGTTACTAGTTTAGCTGTATCATCCGATGTGATATATGGGGCAGCTGGTAATGTTTCTTCTTCAATAAATATTTCAGATACCATCAAAGCAAATGATATAACTAAATATTATAAAGGAAGTACAAAATATACTGCCACTTTTACTGACAGTGAAGGAAATGTTTTAAAAAATACAAATGTTAAAATAGTTGTAAATGGAGCAACAAGTACAGTAAAGACTAATTCCAAAGGTGTTGCTTCCGTGGTGGTAAATTTAAAACCTGGTACTTATAAAGTTGTTGCAACTAATCCTATTACAAATTATCAGTTGACAACTACATTTAAAATATTGAATACAATTAAAGCAAGTGATATTAGCAAAGTTTATACAGACAGTAAAAAATTCACTGCTACATTCTTAAAAAGCAATGGTAAAGCTTTAGCTAATAAAAACGTTAAATTCAGAATTAATGGAAAAACTTATACTGTAAAAACTAACAGTAATGGTGTAGCTAGCCTTTCATTAACTAACCTTGCAACAGGTACTTATAAAATCAAATCATATAATACTGATGGTTTAACAAAAACCAATACAGTTAAAGTGGTCAGATCAACTACTTCTTCTCTGACTGCTAGCGATTACACTTTCTATAGAACTGAAAGTAAAACCATCAAAGTTACTTTGCTCAATGGTTTAGGCTACGCACCGGGTTCTGGAAAAATTATTAAGTTTACTGTAAACGGTAAGACTTATACTGCAAAAACTAATAGTAAAGGTGTTGCTTCTCTTAAATTGCCTACTTTGGCAAACGGAGTATACACTGTAAAATATAAATTTGATGGAAATAATTTTTATAAAGCGTCAAGCGCTTCTAAAAAACTTTACATTATTCCAAGCAAAACTGCTACATTCACAGCTAAAAGCGGAACCACTTTTGGTTATGGATCAGGTAACTCATTCAGTGTTGCTTTAACTTCCGGAAGTGTTCCTTTAGTTGGAAAAACTGTTACATTAAATATAACTGGAAAAACTTATACAAAAACCACAAACAGCAATGGTATTGTTAGTTTGGCAATGAATCTTAATGTCGGTCAATATGATTTAACATATTCTTTCGCCGGCGATTCAAAAGTCAATGCAAAAACTGCAACATCCAAAATAACCATTAAAGAAAGGACTTCCACCTCATTAACCTGGGGTAGCGGAACTTCATTCTACAGTGGTGCACAGACTTACAAAGTTTTATTAAAAGATGCAAACGGTAAAGCGTTATCCGGTAAAACTGTAAAATTAACCGTAAACGGTAACACTTATACTGTTACCACAGCTTCAAATGGTTATGCAACATTCACAGCAAATGTTGGAGTTGGAAATTACACTGTAACATATGTTTATGAAGCGGCTAATGATAATGACAATTTACCAAGCAGTTCCAGTACTGAAATCTCAGTAACCAAATCATCCACAACCAACGGATATGGATACTGGCTTTTCGGTGCAGATATGAAGAAGGTAGATTTAAGCTCCCTTGCTTCTAAAGGAACTACAGACATATTCCTAAATTACTATGCAATCACTACTCACGGTAAATCTGCAGTGGAATCCTGGATTGCATCAGCTAATAACTTGGGAATTAGAGTTCACATCTGGATGCAGGCATTCTATAATGGAGGATGGGTAAATCCTGTAAAAAGCGGATCAGCTAATACTGCATACTTCAATGAAGTGATTAATGAAGCAAAAACATATGCTGCTTTAAAAGGTGTTGCAGGTATTCACTTTGATTACTTGAGATACCCTGGTACAGCTTATAAGACTACTGGCGGTACTGCAGCTATTTCACAATTTGCAAAACAGGCTGTCAGCGCTATTCATGCTGTAAATCCGGATCTTATTGTTTCATGTGCAATCATGCCTGAAACTACAAGTAATATTTATTACTATGGTCAGGATTTCTCAGCGCTCAGTTCATGTATGGATTTAATTGTTCCTATGATATACAAAGGAAATTACGGAAAAACTACATCATGGATTACTTCTGTAACCAAATGGTTTGTTGAAAATTCCAAAGGTGCACAAATCTGGTCTGGATTACAAGGTTATGAATCTGATGATGATGTAACCAAATTGTCAACATCTGAAATTACTAAAGACTCTCAGGCTGCAATTACTGCAGGAGCAACCGGATCAGTTATATTCAGATGGGGTGTAACTAATCTTGTTAACTTTAACTCATTAACAAGTTCATCTTCATCTACTACTCCAGCTACCGGTTCTGTAACTATTGCAGACATCTTAACTGCAGCTAATACTTTAAAAAGCACAATTTCCTCAAAAGGAACTGTACCTGCTACTGTAAGTGTAGGTGGAGTAAGTTATACCACTCCTCAGTTCTTATACATGATGGCTCAGGCTACTGTACTTATAAACTCAGGAAAAACTTCAGGAGTTTCACCTGTAAGTGCATCAGCTCCTTCCAGTTCCAGTGGAGACGCTTCCGGTAAATTAATGTTAGCAGATTATGTTGATGTTGCATCCAGGTTGGTGAGCTTCATTGCATCTAATCAGCAAGCTCCAAATTATGCAAGTTCTGATTTAGGTCAAATCAAATATGAGAATTTAGTTGATGCATTTGCTAGAATTTTAGCATATTACAAATCCAATTCTCAATTGCCTAATTATGTAGAAATTAAAGATGTCTCTTCATCAAGCAGTTCTTCAAGTAATTCATCCAGTTCCTCAAGCACTCCATCCAGTTCAAGTGCTACTTCAAAAACAATATCCATTAAAGATATTTTAACTGGCGCTACCAATCTTAAAAATTATTATTCAAGCAATAGCAAACTTCCAGATACTGTTACTGCAGGTGGAATTAAATTCACTACACCTGAGTTCCTCTATTTGATGAGTCAGGCTATTTATCAGATTGGAAAATCCAATAACAGTGCTATAGCTTATATCAGTGGCGTAAGTGATGCTTCATCTCCTTACGGAGACACAATCAGCTCACAACAGTTAACCAAAGAAAACTATATTACTGTTGCAAACAATGTCGCTAAATTTATCGTATCCTACAAACAAGCTCCGAATTATGCTTCCTCTGATTTGGGTAAAATTATCTACTCTGAACTTGTAGATTCATTCTCCCGTGTATTGGCTTATTATAATTCTAATGGAGCATTGCCAAATTATGTAGTTGTTACTTACGGATCAGGCAGCAGTAGCAGTTCTTTATCTGGCAGCGGTTCAGGTTTAAATCAGAAAAATACTGTTAGTGATGTTACACAATATCTTAAATCAACTACTAACTGTCAGGTAGGAAACAGTGCTATTAAATCAATAGTCAACTCCCTTACTTCAGGATTGACCAGTGATTTGGAAAAAGCAAAAGCAATTTACAACTATGTAAGAGATTCCATCTCATACAGTTTCTATTATAATACCAAATACGGTGCTGCAGGAACATTATCTGCAAAAACCGGTAACTGTGTCGATCAGGCGCACTTGGTAATTGCTATGTTCAGAACAGCAGGTCTTGCAGCCAGATATGTCCAGGGAACCTGTTATTTCACATCAAGTGGAAGTACTTATGGTCACGTCTGGGCACAGGTGTTAGTTGACGGTCAATGGTATGTCTGTGACTGTACCAGTTCCAGAAACTCATTCGGATATGTTGTAAACTGGAATACAAATTCCTTTTCATTGCACGGAATTTATTCAAGCCTGTCATTCTAGATTAGACTACAAAATTTAAAACATATGATTAATTTTATAATTAATCATTCTTTTTTTCTTATTTTTTCATTCTATTTAGGTATACCAAAACTTTTTTATACTTTTAACAATATAAATTAAATTAACTTATATTGCAAGGTGGTATAATGGCTGAGAACAAAAATATTAGTGAAAACATTGAAGAATATTTAGAAGTTCTCTATCGTAATGGAAGTAACGGAGAACAGGTTTCTACTACAACATTATCTAAAGATCTCGGTATTGCACCGGGTAGTGTTACTCAAATGCTTAAAAAACTTGAAGATTTGGGTTATATCAAATACACTCCTTATAAAGGTGCTGTTTTAACTCATGAAGGAATGAAAATAGCTCAAAAAATTACAAGAAAACACAGAATTTTAGAAAAATTCCTATTGGATGTTTTAAAAGTCAAAGAAGAAAATGTCCATGAACAGGCTTGTGAAATGGAACACACTTTATCTGATGAAGCTGAAAGGGCTTTATGTACCATGTTGCGTCATCCTGATTTATGTCCTGATAATCATATAATTCCAGCTTGTAATTTTGATTTTGGAAGTTGTCAGGAATGTTTTTCACAAAAAGACTTTGATCAGATTATGAACAGGAAATTTAATCTGTTGTCTGTTTCAGAGTTAACTTCCAGTACTGAAGGAACAGTCTCTTTTATTCGTGGCAGTTCCGAACTTTTGGATGAAATTACAGATTTGAACATTAAAGTCGGTTCACATCTGACATATGAATACAACGATAATCGTATCGGTAACTATTATCTGGTTACAATTGACGATGAAGAGTTAAATATTTCATTAGAAATGGCTAATAATATTTTTATTAGAATTTAACTTTTATTTTTCTTTTTTTACAAATATTTATATAATATTTATTTCAAACTTAATAGCATTAAATATAATTTATTTCTTTTTGTGGTGTTTTAATGCGTGGAAATTTATCAGATGAAATTGTTTCGATTAAAATTGAAGAAGGTAGTAAAAGGCCAATTGCTTTACATGAAAAAAGTAAGTTCGGTAAAATTGAAGCTGATTGCCTTCATCTTTCATTAATTGAAGCATGTTATCTGTTGGAAAAAGGACGTTTAAACATCTATGAGGATGATATTGAATGCAGTGTCGGCTATTTAATTGATCTTTTAAAGGAACAAAACAACTATGCCAAATATATTGTGTATAGGGATTTAAAAGACCGTGGATATGTAATTAAAACAGGATTTAAATATGGTTCCGAATTCAGATTATATGACAGAGGCAGGTCTCCGGGTCAGGGTCACTCAGATTTTTTAGTTAAAATCATTCATGAAAATTACAATATTGACTCTTTGGACTTTGCAAGCTATGTCAGGGTATCTCACGGAGTAAACAAAAAACTTCTTTTAGCTATAGTCGATGATGATTTTGATATTACATACTATAATATTGAATGGACAAGACCTTAATTTAAATTAAAGGAATGTGTTATATTTTTTATAATTTTATATTTTATTAGTATAATTATTGAGTGTATATTTGATTTAAGAGATGTGTTGGTGATAATGTGGAAAATTTAATCGACCCATGGGCATCATTTAGCTTGGATTATGATAAGTTGGTCAATAAGTTTGGTATTGGTAAAGTTTCAGACATTATTGATGATATAGAAAATCCTCCTAGATTGATGAAAAGAGGAGTAATTTTTGGTCACAGAGAATTTAATGAAATTGCAAAATTAATTAACAAGAATGAAGATTTTGCAGTTGTAACCGGTATGATGCCAAGTGGACAAATGCATATCGGTCATAAAATGGTTGTTGATCAATTGAAATGGTATCAGCAGAAAGGAGCAATGCTTTCATTACCTATTGCGGATCTGGAATCATATGCTGCACGAGGAATGAGTTTTGAAAAAGGTCGCCAGATTGCAGTTGAGGAATATTTAACCAACTGGATTGCATTAGGTCTTGACCTTGAAAAGGACAATGTCAATGTCTATCTTCAGTCTCAAAACAAGCTCCTGCAGGATTTAGCTTTTAAAGCTTCAAGCAAAACTAATTTTAGTCAGTTAAAAGCCATCTACGGATTTACTCCATCTACAAACATTGCACATATTCAGGCACCTCTTGTTCAGGTTGCAGACATTTTGCTTCCGCAAATTGAAGAATTCGGAGGCCCGAAAAAAGTAGTAGTGCCTGTAGGTATTGACCAGGACCCTCACATCAGACTGACAAGGGATATTGCTCAAAAGCTTCATGAAGATTTAGGATTTTTAACACCAGCATCTACTTATCACAGATTCCTGACTGGTCTGACAGGAGATAAGATGAGCAGTTCAAAACCGAATACTGCAATTTATCTTAATGAAGATACTAAAACTGTTGTCAAAAAAGTAAAATCCGCAAAAACAGGCGGAAGAGAAAGCTTAAAAGAACAGCAGGAATTAGGTGGAGAAGTAGATAAATGTGTAATCTATGAAATGTTGCTCTATCATCTGATTGATGATGATGAGGAACTTAAAAAAATCAGGACTGACTGCTTAAACGGTACTCTGCGCTGCGGAGACTGTAAAGTCAGAACTGCTGAGCTGATGGCTGAGTTTTTCGATGAATTGCATGAAAAACAACTTGAAGCTCGTGAAATTGCTAAAACATTGATATAATGATTGGCGAAATCAAATCGGCTTTCCGTGAAAACAGGTTGGCTATCGCCCTGTCGGTAGCTATACTTTTAATTTCTCTGGTTTTGGGTTATGTTTTGGAACCATTTCTTCACAGCTTTTTAAATCCTGTTGTTGAGGATTTAACCCAGAAAGTCCAGTCAGGTGTTATAACATTAACATTTCAGGATATCTTTCTAAACAATATCCGAATTGTAATCCAGATGTTTATTTATGGAATGGCATTCTGCTTTTCAGTAGTTGTCCTGGCATTCAACGGATTTTTTGTAGGCTATTATGTTGCAACTTCAGCGGATCTGGTAAAAACATCCCTTCTCATTATTCCTCATGGGATTTTTGAGTTTTCTTCATGCATATTGGCCTGTGCAAGCGGTTTGATTTTATTTAATTTTATTTGCAAATTTTTAAAGACCCTATGGAGACAGCAGGATAATTCTGTTAAAATAAGACTTGCCAATTCTTTCAATGCAAGTTCTAGCAAATTAAAGCATGCAATAATAATTTTTGCAATTGCTTCAATTCTAATGGCAATCGCAGGGTTTGTTGAGGTCTATCTGACTATTCCAATTGCCGAATTTATAATTAAACTTTTATAATATTATTTAAAAAAATAATTAATGTGATTTTATGATAAGATGTGTTTCATGTGGACAAGAATATGATGACGATGAAGTAATCTACACCTGTGAAAAGTGTGGATCTGTACTTGAACTCGTTAATGAAATTGATGTTTCTAAAGATGTTTTTGACGGTAGAAAAGATAATTTATGGAAATTTAAAGAATGCATTCCAGTAGATGAAAGTAAAATCGTTTCCCTTGATGAAGGTGGAACTCCATTCTGCAAATGTGATAAATTAGGAGAAGAGCTTGGAGTAAATTTATATGTTAAAGTTGAAGGTTCAAATCCTACTGGAAGTTTCAAAGACAGGGGAATGACTGTTGGAATGACCAAAGCGATGGAATTGGGAGTTCACACTGTTGGTTGTGCTTCAACCGGTAACACTTCAGCATCCCTTTCAGCATATGCTGCACGTGCAGGATTAAGATGCATTGTATTTTTACCTTCAGGTAAAGTTGCTTTAGGTAAACTTGCTCAGGCAATGTTCCATGGTGCGGAAGTAATGTCCATTAACGGTAACTTTGATGAAGCTTTAGAAGCAATGACTGCACTTGCTTTAGAAAAACATCTTTATTTATTAAATTCTATTAATCCATACAGATTGGAAGGACAAAAAACAATCGGATATGAAATTGTTCGTGATTTAGGATGGCAAGCTCCAGACAGAATAATTTTGCCTGTAGGTAATGCAGGAAATATTTCAGCTATCTGGAAAGGTGTTAAAGAATTCTATGATGCAGGATTTATTAAAGACTTGCCTATGATGACTGGTATTCAGGCTGCAGGCGCATGCCCTGTAACTAATGCATTTAAAAAAGGAGATAAAAGAGTAGTTCCTGTAGAAAATCCTGAAACAATTGCAACTGCTATCCGTATCGGTGCTCCTGTAAGTGACATTAAAGCATTAAATGCAATTTATGATTCAAACGGTTATTCAGAAACAGTAACCGATGAGGAAATACTCGACGCTCAGAAGTTACTTGCAAGAACTGAAGGTATTGGTGTCGAACCTGCTTCAGCAGCTTCCATTGCAGGTCTTAAAAAACTTGTAGATGAAGGCGTTGTAGATAAAGGTGAAACAATAACATGTGTCGTTACCGGACACCTTCTTAAAGATCCTAATACTGCAATTGATGCCTGTACCCAACCTACTCAGGTTGATGCTGACATCGATACATTAAGAAAAATTCTGATGAACAAGTAAGTTCACTCTTATTTTTCTTATTTTCTATTTTTTTAAGGTTATATTTTCTTTTTAATTTCTATTATTTCGAACTAAATTTGTACTTTTTTTGATTAAAGTATTGTATGAAAAACATTTTTAAAGATAATACTAAAAATTTTTAGGTTATAACAGTTTACTTTATAGTGTTGAAATTTTTAAAAATCAACACTATTAAACCAATATATTTATATATAAGCAAATTTAGATTAATTATTAACAAATTAATGAGGTGAATATAAATGAGTGAATTACCAATTGCTCCTGTAGGAAGAATCTTAAAAAATGCTGGTGCACAAAGAGTAAGTGATGACGCAAAAGTTGCATTAACCGAAGCTATCGAAGATTACGGTAATGAAATCGCTGCTAAAGCTGTAGGCTTTGCTCGTCACGCTGGTAGAAAAACTGTAAAAGCTGAAGATGTAAAATTAGCAATCAAATAGATCTGTTGATTTAGCATGGATAGTAATCTAATTACTATCTCTTTTACACTTTTTATTTATTTTCTATTTTTTCATTAAATTTTTACTAATTATGGCTTATTTTTACAAACATTTATATACTAGGCAAACATAATTAATAATGTCTAGTTCTCTAGAATTATTTCATTAATTACTAAATTTTTATTTTTAGTTTTGCTAAAAATTATATGAAATTCAGAAGTATTTGTATTGAAAGTCTAATCCCCCTTTTTTTTTATTATGGGATTATATTTAGTGATATATGAATTATTCAAGAATTAGTATTATTAAAAACTATATTAAATTATTCATTTATTGAATAGTTTGAGTAATTTCTATAGTTAAAAAATAATATAACTATATATAATTACATTATATTATGATTCAAAAGGAATTATAATATCTGCCGATGGATGGCATAGCCAGATGAAAAAGGAGGTATATTTTATGGCAAACATTTATGTAAAATTTGACACACCTGAAGAATTAGCTAAACAAGCTGAAGAAGCATTAGAAACCGCACAAGCTACCGGTAAAGTAGCAAAAGGTACTAACGAAGTAACCAAATTCATCGAAAGAGGAGACGCAGCATTAGTTGTTATCGCAGAAGACGTTGATCCTGCTGAAATCGTTGCACACATTCCTGTATTAGCTGATGAAAAAGAAATTCCTTACGTATACTTACCTACCAAAGAACAAGTTGGTGGAGCTGCTGGATTAACTGTTGGTACTGCATCTGCATGTATTGTTGATGCTGGTGATGCTGAAGCTGCTGTTGCTGAAATCGTAGAAAAAGTTGCTGAATTAAAAGAATAAATAAATTCTTTTAAGGGATTTTTACGGTGATAAAATGGAAGAAGGAACTCCTGCTGAAGTCATTGAAGTTTTAAAAAGAACTGGTATGACTGGTGAGGTAATGCAAATTAAATGCAGAATCCTCGATGGTAGA
>NZ_OMWA01000025.1 GCF_900314615.1 uncultured Methanobrevibacter sp.
ACCTGAAGAAGCTACTGCAAAAGCTAAAGATTTAACACGTATGGCTGTTGCAAAAGCAAGATTACTCGAACCATTAGAAGCTACCAAAGTAGCAGTAGATAACAAAGCATTAGTTATCGGTGGTGGAGTTGCAGGTATTCAGACCGCATTAGATTTAGGTGACATGGGATTCAAAACCTACATGGTAGAAAGAAACCCAACCATTGGTGGAAGAATGGGACAATTAGATAAAACTTTCCCTACTCTTGACTGTTCAATGTGTATTTTAGCACCTAAAATGGTAGACTGTGCAAAACACGAAAACATCGAATTAATTTCCTACGCAGAAGTTAAAGAAGTTGACGGTTACATTGGAAACTTCACTGTAAAAGTTGAGAAAAAAGCTAGATACGTAGACGAAGCATTATGTACTGGATGTGGCCAATGTCAAGAAGTTTGTCCTATTGAAATACCTAACTACTACGACGAAGGTGTCGGTATGGTTAAAGCTGCTTACATTCCATTCCCTCAAGCTGTACCATTATGTGCAACTATCGATAAAGACTACTGTATCGAATGTAACTTATGTGTACAAGCATGTGGACCAGAAGCTATCGACCACAACCAACAACCTGAAATTATCGAATTAGAAGTTGGTACTATTGTCGCTGCTATCGGTTACGACCCATTCGACCCATCCGGAATTTACCAATACGGATACGGCCGTTTCTCAAACGTTATTACCGCTATGGAAATTGAAAGGATGATTAACGCATCCGGTCCTACCGGTGGACACGTAATCAAACCTTCTGACGGTATCGAACCTAAACGTGTAGCATTCATCCACTGTGTAGGTTCAAGAGATGAACAAATCGGTAAACCATACTGTTCCAGAGTATGTTGTATGTACTCCATGAAAAACGCTCAATTATGTATTGACCACGAACCTGATACGAAGAGTTCTACAAAACATCTCAAGAAAAATACGGTATTGAATTTATCAGAGGTAAACCAGCACAAATCTTCGAAAACGACGATTTAACCTTAACTATCAGAGCAGAAGATACTTTACTCGGTAAAGTAACTGAATACACTTACGATTTAGTTGTTTTAAGTGTAGGTCTCGAACACTCTGCTGGATCTGACGAACTCAGACAAACCTTAGGTCTCTCCAGATCTGCAGACGGATTCTACATGGAAGCTCACCCTAAACTCAGACCTGTTGACACCTTAACTGACGGTGTTTACATTGCTGGTGTAGCACAAGGTCCTAAAGATATTCCTGACTCCGTAGCACAAGGTTCAGCTGCAGCATCCAGAGCAGCAATCCCAATGGCTAAAGGAGAAGTAGAAATCGAACCTATTATTGCATCTAACGATGAAACCGTTTGTGGTGCTTGCCAAGTATGTGTAGAATTATGCCCATTCGACGCTATTTCTATCGCAACTGGTGTAGGTGGAAAAGAATTTGCACAAATTAACTCCGCATTATGTAAAGGATGTGGAACTTGTGTAGGTGCATGTCCATCTGGTGCTATGAACCAACAACACTTCAAAACCGAGCAAATTATGGCACAAATCAGTGCTGCTCTTGAAGACTTAGGTAAATAGATTTAGAGATTAATTTCTCTATTTCTTTTTTTTTTTCCAAAACCATTGACGTTAATGTAAAATCCGATTAATTATTTTACATGTTTTTAATTTTGATCTGTTTATTTTCACTGATAATTTGATTTAAATGCTGTTATTTTCATGGCAAAAAATTTCAAGTTTTAGAATTTTCTTTGGTTAGCTTTTTTGATACTTATCAAAAATTTTATATAATTTTAAATGTAAAATAAATTTGTACAAAAAGTACGTAATTATTTTATGAATTTAATAGGGGTTAGATTTATTCTAGCTGTCATATTAAGCTGTTTTTATCATTTGATTAATATTTGAATGATTTTGTATATTAAGTAAGTATAACTATTGTTATTAAAGAGGAATGAAACATGAGATCCAATCCAAAAATACTTTTATATATCCTGATGCTGTCAACACTGGCAATCAACACTCCTTTAAGTATTATTGGAATAATATCACAGATTTCTGAGTATTTTAACACATCAATTGCCCTGTCCGGTCTTTATGTAAGTTCATTTACATTTACAATTGCAATAACAGGTCTTTTTATACCAGTATTCTTTTCAAAACTGGGCAGAAAAACCACATTTGTTTCAATCCTGTCTCTATTTGCGGTTTCAAATCTTTTTATAATTTTTACCAAAAGCATTTACATTGCATCATTTTTTAGGATTCTCTCGGCAGTATTCTATCCGGCATTCATATCAGTCGCTCTGACATTCTGCGAAGAGATTGCTCCTGAAGGTGAAGGACAGGACTACATTACAAAAATACTTCTTGGAATTTCAGTCGGAAGCATAATTGGTCTTCCAATCACTACATGGTTTGGAGGTGTATTTGGCTATCAGGCAGCCATGACATGGATCTTTTTGATAAATCTGATTTCATTAGTGCTGATTGCAGTATTTTTCCCAAGCATCCCGGGTGAGTCTAAAAGCTATGGGATGTCATTGTCATCAGTTAAATCAAAAGAATTTATATTGGCCACAGTCGGAATTATAATGATGCCTATCGGAGCAAGCATAGTTTATAATTACATGCCATACTTCCTGCAGACCGTCAGCCACATATACACTCATCAGTTAAGCATATTTCTGTTTTCCTATGGTCTGATTTCAATAATTGGTACATGGTTAGGTGGAAAACTGATAGTCATCAAAGACAAGGCCACATTAATCATTTTCCAGCTGGTGTGCGCTTCAGTATTTTTGGGATTATTTGTCTTTGCAGATTATCTGATTCCTGTTTTAGTTTTATTTTTGATATTCGGAATACTGGACGGAATGGGATACAATCTCATACAATATATTGAAACATCAGTTCTTCCTGATATTCCCGAACTTGCAAACGGTATATTTTTAAGCGTTCTCAATGGTGGAATTGCAATAGGCATTGCTATCGGAGGATTTCTGGTAGATGGATTGGGAGTAATGTCAATATTCATTTTTGGAATAATGTTTTTACTCATTGCATTTGCTTTACTGGTTTATGTCATTTTAGTTTTAAAAATTGATTTAAAATATAGTTAATCAAATTTTTTATTAGTTGGTGATTAATGTATTCTATTTATTCCGTTAGCTCTGTCGAAATCACTATCAAAACTAATTATTTCTGTAATATTTTCTTTTTTCATTAAATATATGTACATAGAATCAAAGAATGAAATTTTTGAATCATATTTAACGAATATTTCCATAGCATCATCGAAAAATTCATAATCATCGATTACATTTACTATCTTTGGAAGTGTTCTATAGATTTCACGTATTTCTTTGGTGTTCAATTTATTTTTTAAAACAGTAATGGTTTCTGCAATGACAAGTTTTGAGATGATAAACTCATCTAGTTTTATTTTTTCGAATATTTCAACAGCTTTCTGATGCCATTGATCATTAGATACGAATAAGGCAACAATGAATGTTGTATCTAAAAAATACAAGATTAACTACCTCCTATTTCATTTTATGTTTTAGATTGACACAGTTAATTGGCATAGTAGCAGTATATCTTCCAATCATGTCTTTTAAACTAAGGTGAGTTTCAACATTTCCTAAATTGTTTTTGTTATTTTTATTGATATTCATAATATCACCTAACATTATGTTAGATACCTAACTATTTAAAGTTTTCCTAAATTTAAAATTTACCATTTTTGAAGTCATGTTTTAATTTAACTGAATCAATAGGTTCTTTTGATGTGTATCTTCCTATCATATCTTCTAAAGTTAATTCTTTAATGAAATCCAATTCTACTTTTCCATTTTCATTGATTTTCCATTCAATTTTATAAGTTTTATCTAAATCGAACTCTTTTCTAATTTCTGCAGGAATCACTGTTTGAAATTTGTCATAAATGCTTGTAATACTAACCATCCAATCACTTCCTAACTATACTTTGCTATTCTAACCTTAAATAAATATTGATTTTTTAATAGTAATTCAGTTCTTATTATTATTTCATAAATCTTATATTAGAAGATAAACAAAAATTAAATCATAAATATATAATTGGATATTAGGTGTAATAAATGGCTAATTATCATGACGAAATTTTAAACTTTGAAAAAATTGCAAAAGAACATACTGAATACATGAGAAATAGTATAAACCTTATTGCTTCTGAAAACGTTACCAGTGTAGAGGTAACTGAAGCTCTGGCTACTGATTTTGCTCACAGATACGCTGAAGGTCAGGCTTTTGAAAGATTCTACGAAGGATGCCAATACGTAGACTTGGTTGAAGATAAAACCAAAAAACTTTCATGTAAAGTCTATGACTGTGACTATGCCAATGTTCAGCCTGTTTCCGGTGTAACTGCAAACCTTGCAGCATTTTTCGGATTTGCAAAACCTGGTGAAAAAGTAATGGCTCTTGAAGTACCTTCAGGAGGTCACATCTCCCACGCTGATGTTAGTGCAGCAGGTATCAGAGGCCTTAAAACAGTATTCCACCCACTTGACAAAAACGTAATGAACATTGACATAGATGCGATGAACAAAAAGATTTTAGAGGAAAAACCAAAAATAGTACTCTTCGGTGGAAGTTTATTCTTATTCCCTCACCCAATTAAAGAAGCTCGTGAAGCAGCTGATGAAGTTGGCGCAACCATAATGTATGACGGGGCACATGTTTTAGGTTTAATTGCAGGAGGACAGTTCCAGCAACCTCTAAAAGAAGGAGCAGACCTCATGATGGGAAGTACCCACAAAACATTCCCAGGTCCTCAGGGAGGAATTATTCTCTCACACAAGGAAAACGAAGAAATCATTGACAACGCAGTGTTCCCTGGTGTTGTAAGTAATCACCACCTCCACCACTTGCTCGGTTTAGGTATTGCAACAGCTGAAATGCTGGAGTTCGGTGAAGCATACGCAAAACAGACCATCAAAAACGCTCAGGCATTAGGTCAGGCAATGTATGAATTAGGCTTTGACGTGTTATGTGAAGATTTAGGATTCACCCAGTCCCACCAGATTGCAGTTGACTTAAGCTCAATCAGGTCAGCATCAGACATTGCAAAAGAACTCGCTGACAATAACGTAATCCTGAACAAAAACCTGCTTCCTGGAGATAACAGAGACAACTCCGATGATCCGTCAGGTATCAGAATAGGTACTCAGGAAATTACAAGACGTGGATTAAAAGAAAAAGAAATGGAAGAAGTTGCTCAGTTCATCAAACGTGTTGCAGTTGACAAAGAAGACATTGCTGATGAAGTTGCTGAATTCATGAATCAGTACACAACCTTAGATTACGCATTCTCTGACAGAGATGCTTATCAATATCACAAATTATAGATTAAAATGAGAATCGCATTTGCATTTACCGGAGCAGGTCATTTACTTAGGCAGTCAGTCCATGTTGCCCGTGAACTTGCTAAAGATCATGAAG
Source organism: uncultured Methanobrevibacter sp. (assembly GCF_900314615.1). Taxonomy (NCBI): domain Archaea; kingdom Methanobacteriati; phylum Methanobacteriota; class Methanobacteria; order Methanobacteriales; family Methanobacteriaceae; genus Methanobrevibacter; species uncultured Methanobrevibacter sp. The sequence goes on from NZ_OMWA01000025.1 coordinate 5,497, forward strand.
TAACTGTATTTCTGTCAGGTGCAGCAGAAGAAGTCCTTAAGATGTATGGGCTTTACGAAAGCGTTGAAAGGATTACTGGTGGAAAATACCGTGAACTGGCTACTGATTCAAACCAAAAGTTCTCATATCCAATTACAGGCCGTTTATCCCTAGGTAAATATGACTTGCTGATAGTATCACCTGCTACTGCAAACACAGTTTCCAAAATAGTCTATGGTATAGCCGATACCTTGGTAACCAATGCTGTTGCACAGGCCGGAAAAGGCGCTGTTCCGGTTTATATGGTGCCTGTTGATATTCATCCCGGACCAATAGATACTGTGCTTCCTTCAAAAATAGAACTTTCAAAATGTGAAGGTTGCGATGACTGTGTTGCTGCTCTTGCATGTGAACAGGGTGCAATCATTCCTCATTCCGAAATTGACCTTACAAAATGTATCGGATGCGGACTTTGCAGAAACACATGTCCTAATGATGCAATTTCAGAAGGAAAAATCATAACAATCTATATGCGGGAGATTGACATTGAAAATACCCGCAAACTCTCAGATATTGACAATATTCAGATATTTGAAAATCCGGAAGATATTTTAGACAAAATCTAATTTATCTCCAATTTCTATTTTTAACCTGTTTTTTTCACTTTCCAAAATAAATTCCGCTTTTTTTGAAGGTTTATAGAATCTCCATGGCTTTAACGTGGCCTTGTCGAAAACCCTTTTTTCATCATCCAGAAAATAAACATCAATGTCAAATCTCATAAAAAGAGTATGGATAGATGAGTCAGCAAGTCCTGTGAAAAGCATTGCAGATGCAATTTCACTTTTTCCCATCAATCCTTTAAAACGCTTAAAAAAAGTATCTGCAACTTCAATATTGATGTTAAAGTATTCACCAGTCGTTTTATTTATAATCATTAATTTAAATATCTGTTTTATGATATTTAAGTCTTTAACAAGGTTAAATCATTATTGAGGTATGCTTCCAAACCCATATGTTTTTGATTTGATGTTTCCTTCATCAAAATCCTTAAGAGCTGTTTCAAACTCCTCGGTTGAAAATACTCCAGGTATAATCAGCTTTTCCTCTTTTTTTGTTAATATAAAACATGGTGTTGCAGTAATGTGGTGGCTTAAAGCCTCTTCCTTGTCAAGTTCCGCTTCGATATTGTAGTAGTTGTTGTCAAGAATTCTTTTAATTTCACTTTCAGCTATTCCGCAGGAAAGTGCAAGCTCTTCGAGAAGTTTATTGTCTGCAATATTTTTGTTCTCGCAGAAGTTAGCATAAAAAATCTTTTCAACAAGATCAAGTGTAACTTCCGGATGAAATGCCTGTGCGAACTTGGAGAGTCTGTGAGCATCCTTTGAGCTTCTGAAAATCATATCCTTAAAATTGATTTTTAAGCCGTCTTCAAGAGCAATATCTTCAATCTCTTCAAGTCTTTCTAATGCTTCGCTTTCTGTGATGTCATACTTTTGGGCGTATCTTTCACGTGCACTAATGCTGGCCTTTCCGGTCAGTGATTCAAGTTCAAATGATCTGATTTCCCATTCTGTGTCCAAATCCAAATTTTCAACGGCTTTTTGGAGTCTTTTAAGTCCGATATATGAGTATGGACAGTTAAAGTCGATTAAATAAATAATATTCATTTTTTATCATCTTTTTTCTTTGATTTGTCCTTTTTGGATAATTTGTATAATTTTACGAAATTATCGATGGTTCTAATGATTGTGTTGTATTTTCTGTAAAATCCCATATGATTATTTTTGGATATTATTTTATATCAATTTTTTCTGTATTTTCAAGCAGCTTCGCTTGCCTCAATATTTCCCTTTGGTGAAAATAATCCTAGTTTTTAATTTAAAAACACTCAGATTTTTAAAAATTTTCTAAATTGCCATAACCTTTATTTATTATCTAAAACAAAAAGATACATATTATAAATTTTTATTTACCTATATTAATTTTAATTATTTGAGGAGTTACAATGCCAATAAAAGAGGCAGAAAAGTCATACAACCATGAAAAGATAGAAAAGAAAGTTCAAAAATTCTGGAAAGAAGAGGAAACTTTCAAAAAAGTAAATGAACTTAGAGAAAAAGGCCCTAGATATTCATTTTTAGACGGACCACCATACTGCAGCGGTAAAATCCACCTTGGAACCGCATGGAACAAGGTCATTAAGGATTCATACCTTAGATACAAATCCATGAACGGATTCAGCTTAAGAAGACAGGCAGGATGGGATATGCACGGTCTTCCAATCGAAAACAAGGTTGAACACCTTATGGGAATTCAGTCCAAACAGGAAATCGAAGAAGAAATCGGTATCGACAAATTCGTTGACAAATGTAAAGAATTTGCAATCGAAAATAAAATTGCAATGGAACATGAATTCGACCAGCTCGGTGTATGGATGGACTGGGACGACCCGTACATGACACTTGATCCGAAATATATGGAATCATCCTGGTGGACACTTAAAAGGGCACATGAACAGGATTTGCTTGTAAATGACCAGAGAGTAATCAGCTGGTGTCCTCACTGCGGAACCGCACTTGCAGCGGCTGAAATAGAATATGAAGAAAAAGTCGACCCTTCCATATTCATCAAATTCCCTGTTGCAGGTGAAGACAATACATATTTCCTTGTATGGACAACAACTCCGTGGACACTTCCTGCAAACCTTGCAATATGTGTAAATCCTGAATTTGACTACGTTTATGTCTCAAAAGACGGCGAAACCTACATCATAGCCGAAAACCTGATGGAAGACGTTTTAGGAAAACGCATAAAAATCCACAGAACCAAAATTCCTGCCGAATCCGAGGATGAAGAAGACAAAATCATCGAAGAGGAAGAAATCAGATACGAAATCATAAAAAGCGTAAAAGGCAGCGATTTAGTCGGCATGGCTTACGATTATATTTTAGCTGATGAAATTCCAAAACAGATGGAATTCGACTCAGAAATTGAAAAAGTACATACAATTTTACCTGGAGACCATGTAGAGCTCGGCGAAGGTACAGGACTTGTACACACAGCACCAGGTCACGGTCCTGACGACTTTGAAGTAGGTCAGGCAAACGGCCTTCCAATATTCTGTCCTGTCGGTGAAGACGGATGCTTTACAGATGATGCCGGCAAATACACAGGTAAATTTACAAAAGAGGAAAACCAGCAAATCATTGAAGATCTTCAGGCTAAAAACTTAATGTATCATGTTGATACCATTGAGCACAGATACGGAGTATGCTGGAGATGTAAAACTCCTATCATTTACCGTGCAACCAAACAGTGGTTTTTAAAAGTAACTGACATCAAACAGAAAATGCTTGATGAGATTGAAAAAGTTGAATGGATTCCTAAATGGGCTGGTGAAGGCAGATTCCATGACTGGGTAGACAATGCACGTGACTGGACCATTTCAAGACAAAGATACTGGGGAATTCCAATTCCTATATGGGAATGTCCTGACTGCGGAGAGCTTAAGGTAATAGGTTCCCTTGCAGAGCTTAAAGAAGAATCCTTGAATGAAATAAATGTTTCAGATTCAGAACTTATCCACAGGCCATATGTTGATGAAGTGGAAGTAAAATGTGACAAATGCGGAAGTTCAATCAAAAGAATTCCTGATGTTCTTGACGTATGGATTGACTCAGGTGTAGCAGGATGGGCTTCACTGTACTATCCGGAAGAAAAAGAAAAATTCGAAGACTGGTTCCCTTATGATTTCATCACAGAAGGTCACGACCAGACAAGAGGATGGTTCTACTCACAACTGGGTACAGGTGTTATTTCAATGGGCAGGAGCCCATATCAGAAAGTTCTCATGCACGGATTTGTTCTAGACGACAAAGGAAACAAAATGTCCAAATCATTAGGTAATGTAGTAGCTCCCGAAGAAGTAATTGAAAAATATGGTGCGGACGTTTTAAGATTCTACCTTTTATGGGCTTCAAAACCGTGGGATGATTTAAAATTCGTCTGGGATGAACTTCTAAACATCAACAAGATGATGAACATCCTCTGGAACGTATACGTATTTTCAACAACCTACATGTCCCTTGACAGTTTCGACCCTACTAAAATCACTGAAGATGACATGATTTTAAGATCTGAAGACAAATGGATTGTCTCAAGAGCAAACTCCTTAATCAAGGATGTGGCTGAAGACCTCGATAACCTCTTCTTCCACAAGGCAACAAGAAAAATCCACGACTTCATACTTGAAGACTTAAGCCGCTGGTATGTAAGACTTATTCGTGGAAGAACATGGGTTGAAAGCGATGATCCGGACAAATTAGGTGCATATTACAGCCTATACACAGCAATTGTTAAATTAATAACAGTATTATGTCCTATAGCTCCTCATGTATGTGAAGAAATCTATGAAAACCTTGTAAAAGGAATCAATCCGGAGGCACCGGAAAGTATTCACATGCTTGACTGGGAATATGACAGCGATAAGATTGATGAAAAGCTTGAAGCTAAAATGGACGTTGTTCGTCAAGTTATCGACGCATCAATAAGAGCACGTGACATGGCACAGTACAAGCTCAGATGGCCGGTTTCAGATATTACAGTTGTATCTGACGATGAAGAAGTACTTAAAGCTATTGATGAGCTGTCCGATATTATCAAAGACCAGTCAAATACCAAGGAAGTCTTATCAGCAAGTGAATTCGACAAGCTGTCATATAATGCAAAACCTAATCTCAAAATTTTAGGTCCAAAACTCAAAGGAGATATGGGTAAAGTTGTAAAAGGCCTTAAAACTGCTGATGGAAATGAAATTAAAGCAGAACTTGAAGCAAACGGTACTGTAACAATTGAAGGAATAGAACTGAACTCAGAAGAAGTACTATTTGATTCAGAACTTCCTGACGACTTCGTATCATCTGAGTTTGACGGCGGAAACGTATTCGTAAATACAAACATCACTCTCGAAATCAGACAGGAAGCAATGGCTCGTGAATTAATCAGAAGGGTTCAGGACATGAGAAAAGACTTGGATTTAGATGTGGAAGCTAACATTGACGTAAATGTAGAGACATCAGCACAGTTCAAGGATCTGATTGTTCCTCAGTCTGAATTCATTTCACATGAAATCAGAGCTAAGAACTTAATAATCTTTGACGGTGAAGAATGCAGTAAAGATTCTGAATATTATACTAAAGAATGGGATATTGAAGGAGAAAAAGTAATTATTTCAATTAAATAGGTGTTTAACATGACTTTAGCTGATTCTGAAATTGAATATATTGAAGGAATCCTCGGAAGGGAAATGAACGAACTTGAAGAAGGAATGCTTGACGTAATGTTTTCCGAGCACTGTTCCTACAAAAGCAGCAGACCTTTCTTAAGAGCTTTTCCTACTGAAGGTGAAAACATTATTTTAGGTCCTGGTGACGATGCAGGACTTGTATCCGTAACAGACAAATACGCTTTGGCGGTAGGTATGGAATCCCACAACCACCCATCAGCAATTGAGCCTTACGGAGGAGCAGGTACCGGTATCGGCGGAATTTTAAGAGACATCATTTCAATGGGTGCAATGCCTATTGCACTTCTCGATTCACTCAGGTTCGGACCTCTTGAAGAAGATGAAAAATCAAGATACTTATTTGAACATGTAGTTAAAGGAATTTCCGATTACGGAAACCGTGTAGGAGTTCCTACCGTTGCAGGTGAAATAGAATTTGACGAATCATTCAGAACTAATCCTCTTGTAAATGTAATGTGTGTCGGTCTTGTAGAAAAGGACAAAATCGTAAGGGCACAGGCACCAAACATAGGCGATGTATTCCTTTTAATGGGAGGTACAACCGGCCGTGACGGAATTCATGGAGTAACATTTGCATCAGAAGAGCTTACGTCAGATTCTGAAACTGAAGATAGGCCTGCTGTACAGGTAGCAGATCCTTTCACCAAAAAAAGAGTTCTTGAAGCATCTTTAGAAATTCTTGAAAAAATCAATGTCAGCGGTGTTAAGGACTTAGGTGGAGGGGGTCTTACATGCTGTATTTCAGAACTTGTAGATGCTTCTGAAAACGGAGCATTAGTGGATTTAAGAGCAATTCCTCTAAGAGAAACCGGAATGACTCCATATGAAATCATGCTTTCAGAATCACAGGAAAGAATGGTATTTGTCATAAACCCTGATGATGTTGAACTTGCTCAGAAAATCTGTGACAAACACGAAATCGTATCCTCCGTAATCGGTGAAGTAATCGAAGGAAACAGCATGATTATTTCAGATGAAGGTGAAGAACTTGCAAACCTTCCAACAATTCTTTTAGCAGACCCACCTTCAATTGACAGGCCAATTAAAGAAATTCCTGAAGATACTCAAAAAGTGGAATTGAAAGAACCTCCAATAAAGGACTCTGTGCCAAAATTATTGTCAAGCCCAAACATAGCTTCAAAAGAATGGGTTTACAAACAGTATGATCATGAAGTTCAGGTAAGAACAGTTGTAAAACCTGGTGACGATGCAGCGGTTTTAAGAATTGATGATGAAACAGCTATTGCACTTACAACAGATTCAAACACAATCCACACAAAATTATCACCGTTTGACGGTGCCGGTGGATGTGTTGCAGAAGCAATAAGAAACGTCATCTCAATGGGAGCAACCCCTTATGCTGTTGTAGACTGTTTAAACTTCGGAAATCCTGAAACTCCTGAAATATTATGGCAATTCAAGACAGCTATTGAAGGAATGTCATTAGTAGCAGAAAACTTCAACGCACCTGTAATCAGCGGTAATGTAAGTTTCTACAATGAAACTGAAGGAATCAAAATCAATCCTACACCTGCAGTCGGTGTAATCGGTGTGGAAAACATCAAAAACATCAGAACCATGGACTTCAAGAATGAAGGAGATAAAATCATTTTAATAGGTAAGACTTATGATGAGTTAACCGGTTCTGAATATCACAGAACTGTTCATGGTTTAGAAATTGGAACTGCGCCAAGAATAAGAATAGATGAGGAAGTTGCAAACGGACAAACTGTTTTAAGATTAATTGATGAGGATGCAGACAAAGACATCACTGCAGTTCACGACGTATCTGCAGGAGGTCTTGCAGTAGCATTATCTGAAATGGTTATCAAATCAGGTCTTGGATGTGAAGTAGAGTTAAAAGATGACGATTTGGATAAAATCCAATTGTTATTCTCAGAAAGTCATGCAAGATACTTATTAACAGTTAAAGCTGACGCAGCTGATGATATTTTATCAAAAATAGATGTTGAGGCAAAAGTCATTGGTGAGGTAAAAGGAACTTCATTAAACGTTAACGGTCACGAATTCAGTTATGAAGACTTGAATGACGCATATCATGGTGTCATTGAAAAATACATGGCTTAAATGCTTGGGGGAGTTTTAAACATGTTCTTGTCTAAATTGGATTCAGTAAAAAATGCTTCAAAGCTAATACATGACAATCAGAAATTAACAGACATAGAAGAGATATCAATTTACGATGCTCACAAAAGAGTTCTTGCAGAAGACATAATGGCATTTCATGACTCACCTCCTTTTGATAAATCTGCAATGGATGGATTTGCATTAATTGCGGAAGACACATTTGGAGCGGGCCAGTCAGCTCCTAAAGAATTTAAGATTATAGATGCAATCGGCGCAGGTGATTTTTCAACAAAAACAGTTAAAAACGGTGAAGCTATTGTAATAGCAACTGGAGCACCGATTCCAGAAGGAGCAAATGCTGTTTTGATGAAGGAATACACTACCGAAGACGGGGATGATTTAACAATTTACTCTCAGGTCACTCCAGGTGAAAATGTCTCTCCAAAATCAGAGGATATCAAAAAAGGCCAGAAAATCCTTGATAAAAATACTTTTATCAGATATCAGGAACTGGGTTTGATTGCTTCAGCAGGTTATGATAAAGTTAAAGTTTACAAAAAACCTAAAGTCAAACTCATTATCACAGGAAATGAGCTTGTAGAGCCTACAAAAGAGGAAATTGATGATGCAAAAATCATCAACTCAAATCAGTTTACAATTAAGGCAATGATTGAAGATTCCGGTGCAGTATGTGATATTACACATGCAGGAGATTCTTTTGATGAGGTAAAACAGGCAATTCTTGAAGCATCAGCCGAATATGACGTTCTCATGACAACCGGCGGTACAGCAATCAGTAAAGGGGATGTCGTATTGGATGTTATAGATGAGATTGGTGAAATACTCTTCCATGGTGTTGCAATGAGGCCGGGAAAACCTGCAGGTGCCGGTATTGTCAACGGCAAAATGGTATTCACATTTTCAGGCCAGCCTGTTGCGGCAATGTCACAGTTTGACGTTTTTGCAAGAAAGTATCTCTTTGAAATGCAGGGAAGATCATTTGAATTCAATGTTGTTTTAAGGGAATCTCAGCTTAAGATTCCTTCACAGCTGGGAAGAACTGATTTCATACGTGCCGCTTCAGATAATGAACATGCAAAACATGTGCTTAACAGAGGTTCTGGCATAATCAGGTCAATGGTTGAGGCGAACAGCTATATCATCATAGACGAAAATGATGAAGGATATCAGAAGGGCGATATGGTTGAAGTAGTCTTCTTTGATTCACTACTTTGGTAGAGGAAGTGTAAGTTTAATGAATGGTATTTATTATTATTTGATAGCTTTTGCTGTCATCTGGATATTGGCAGGAATATTTCATGAAAGATTATCCAATCACGGCTTTGAGATAAACTTCCCTGTGATAATGTGGAAGACTCAAAGGCTTAGGGGACTGATATCCAGAATTTCTAATTTTTCACCAAGATTCTGGAGATGGTTCATGAATCTTGGAATCGTTGTTGCATTCGGTGCTATGATATTTATTACATGGACGCTTGTAAGTTCACTGCCGTCAGTATTCGATACTCCTGCAGTTTCCATAGTCATTCCTGGTGTGGAAATGCCAGGCTCATCGATTTACATTCCATTTGTATATGGTCTTATAGGTCTGGCGACTGTACTGGTAGTTCATGAGTTTTCACATGGTGTACAGGCGGTCGGAGAAAAGATTTCAATCAAATCAATCGGTTTATTATTGTTTGCAATCATTCCTGGTGCATTTGTAGAGCCTGATGAGGATGAACTTAAAGAGGCAAAGAAAACTTCAAGGCTAAGGGTTTATGCGGCAGGTTCTGTTGCCAATATTTCTTCAGCGCTTATCGCATTGCTTTTGGTGTCACTTTTTTCAGCAGGAATTCCTGCATTTTTTGCAGAAGACGGAATAGCAATTGATAGAATAGTTACAGATTCACCTTCTGACGGTATTTTAAAGGAAGGAATGATTTTGGATTCTGTAGATAATCATAAAATAAACAGTTCTGAAGATTATGTTGATGTTGTAAGTTCATATAAGCCGGGAGATAACGTAACGGTTCACACTGATCAGGGCAGCTATACTTTAACACTGGATAAAAATCCTAACAATGAATCCAGAGGATTTTTTGGAATTCAGGCAATCAAGCATTTTGAGATGATAAATAACAGTTTAGGTCCTGTCCCTTGGATTTTATTTGAGCTGATAGAGCTATTCCAGTGGGTTGCAATGCTGAACCTTGGAATCGGGCTGTTTAATCTGCTTCCGTTAAAACCATTGGATGGAGGATACATGCTTGAGATACTGCTCAGCTATAAATTGTCTGAAGAGCAATATAAACCGTTGGTTAATTCTCTATCTGTTGTAATGGCAATGATAATTGTATTCAGTCTGGTTGCTGGTTTTTTATAGGTTAAAATTAAAAAAAAGAAGAAAGAATAATATATTCTTTCATTTAGAAATATCTTTCTAGGATTCCTTCTAAGATTTTGTAGTGACGACCTTCGTCTTTGGAACTTTCACGGAAAAAGTCAGCTGCAGTTTCGATTCCAGCTTCCTGAGCTTTTTCAGAAGCTTCTCTTTTTTCAGCGTTAGCCATTTTTTCTCCACCCATCATCCATTCGATGTTTTCTTTGAGGGTTGGTTTGATGATTCCGTTCATTTCACAGAATCTTGCAGCGTGTTCAGCTTCTTCCCAAGCTAATCTTTTGAATACTTCAGCTAATTCCCCATAGCCTTCACGGGAAGCCTGTCTGGACATAGCTAAGTAGATACCTACTTCGTTGGTTTCTCCTTCAAAGTTTCCTGCAACAAATTTTTCTACAGGGGTTCCTTTGGTAATTCCGATTTCATGTTCGTATTTAACCATAATATCACCTTTATAATTCTTTACATGCCTGAGCTAATTTTTTACCTAACTCGTAGCTTGCTTCATCTTCATCAGCGGTTGGTACAAAGTAGATTTCCTGAGTGTCAACAATGTCGAATCCGCAGTTACCTAATTCTTCAGCGAGTTTTGCAGGAGCTCCTCCTCTTCCACCCATGGAACCGAAGGTAACAGCTTTTCTTTCAATACCTGTTCTGTTGAAGAGTAATCCTTTAAGGTAGTACATGATGTCTCCGATACTTGGGTATGGTACATCGTTGATTGTTGGGTCTCCAACAGCAATTCCTTTACTGGTTAGGATACTTTTGACGATTTCGGATCTTTCGTCTTCGTGTAAGAAGAAGATTTCTACGTCGTAGCCTTCAGACATTGCACCTTCAGCAATTTCGTGAGCCATTTGCTGGGTAGAGTAGTGCATGGTGTCGTAGATGATTGTAATTTTGTCTTCACATACACCGGTAGCCCAGTTTTGGTAAGCTCCGATAATTTGCATTGGGTCGGTCCAGATTTGACCGTGGGATGGTGCAATCATTTTGATTTGATCAAGTAAACCTAATTCGACTACTTCATTTAGTTTTTTGAGAACTAATTTTGAAAGTGGGGTAATTAAGTTTGCGTAGAATTTCTGAGCTGCATCCATTAAAATGTTTTCAGGGATTTCATCTGAGAATCTTTTGGTGAAACATAAGTGCTGACCGAATGCGTCGTTAGGGAATAAGATACCGGTTTCATCAGCAAGTAAGGTAAACATGCTGTCAGGCCAGTGTAATAAGAATGCATCTAAGAATGCTAAGGTTCTTCCGCCAACATCTAATGAATCTCCGGTTCCTACAGTGATGAATTCTGCTCCTTCAAGTGCAGGGTAGTGTTTTAATAAACCTTTCACTGCGATTTCGGTACAGTAAATTGGTGCTTCTGGGAATCTTTTGTGTAAGTCCACTAAAACACCGGAGTGATCTTTTTCAACGTGGTTTTGAATAATGTAGTCAACTTTAACTTCTTTTCCTTCTTGAGCGAAAGCATCGTCGATACGTGCCATCATTTCTTTGGTTTTACCAGGATAAGCGTTATCAATAAGTGCTACTTTGTCTTCTCCAAATACTAAATATGCGTTGTAGGTTGTTCCGTCTAAGGTGTAACCGTGGTATGTTCTTAAATCCCAATCGAGTACACCGATCCAGTATACTCCATCAGCTATTTTTTGTGCATTAGCTTTCATTTTAATCTACCATTTAAAAGTTTTTATTCATTTGATTAAATCATATGAATTGTTAATATTTTCGTATTTATTATTATATATAATTTTGTTTTATACGAACAGTTTATATTGTTCGCATGCTTATTACTTCTCAACTGCTCTCTCTCAAGATATTATACATATGAAAAATAGAAGTGATTAGTATGATGAATGACGAGCTATTAAAAAATATGTCAATAACCTGTAACCATTCAAAGGGGACAGCGTTGAATTATGTACATGCTTTGAGAAAGTACTGTGACTATTTTGATATGGAACTTAAAGACTTTCTTGCTGAAGCAGAAGAAGATGAGAATAATGGAGTAAAATGGAAACATAGTCGCTTAAAATCAAGACTTGTTGAGTTTAGGCATCATTTAATGCAAGGTTATGCTTTTAGCAGTGTTAAAAAAGAAATGAATTGCATTAAATTCTTTTACAAATTCTATGACATTGAAATATTGGATTTACCTAAAGTGAATGAAAAAGCTATTAAAAAATCAGCTCCTATATACTTTAAAGATTTGCCAGATAAGGCAGTAATAAGAGAAGCTTTTAAAATTGCTTCTCCTATGATGAAAGCTGTTATACTATTTGGTTGTTCTAGTGGTTGTGCTAGAGCCGAAACATTGAGTTTGACAGTTGGTGATTACATTGATGCTTTGTCTGATTATTTACCAAGTCGAAATATGGATATCTTTAAAGTAATTGACTATCTCAATGATGTTGATGATGTTGTTCCAACCTTCAGTGTTTTGAGGAAAAAAACAAACAAATATTATCTCACATACTGTAGTCCTGAAGCTGTAAAAGCTATCAATGCATATCTATTGTTACGTGATAAACCTTTAACTAACGAATGTCCCTTATTTGATATTAGTCGTACACACCTGGTGCGATTATTTGAAGACATTAATGATACTTTAGGTCTAGGAAGGGTAGGTCCATATAGAAGATTCAGAACACATATGCTCCGTAAATTCCATGCAAGCGCATTATATAATGATGGTATGAGCATAGACAAAGTCAATGATTTACAGGGCAAAGCCAAAAACAAAACCGATGCCGCATATTTCTTGACAAATCCTGAAGATTTAAAATTTGAATATATTGAGCATCTACCGGCAGTAACAATCAACACTGATGTTGAAAAGTTATCTATCAAATCTCCGCAGTTCATTCAAATGGAAAAAGAAAACGAATCATTAAGATCCGATGTCGGAAACATGAGAAAAGAACTTGATGAGATGAAAGCATTGAAAAAAGAATTTTATGATATTCTTGATAAGGTTGGAGAAGGTTCATAACCTTATGAAAATTAATAATGGTAACATTCGGCATTTTTTAATATGTGTTGGATGCTATCAATATTAATTTTTTATCTATTTTTTTCTATATTTATCCCATTAATTTATTACTTATTTTATATAAAAAATATAATAAATAATATAATAAAAAATATGAAATGATTATTATGGGAATTGCTGATTATATTAAAACTAGATTATTAAACTAGATTATTGAATAACCGTGTGGAACAGTATAATACTAAGCGTAGCTATTGGGGAGAAAATGAAAGGCAACCAAGAACTGATGGAATCAATACTGGCCTTGACTTGCCAGATGCGCTGCCACCAGTGATTAATAAAACTATAGCTAATGCCCGTTATGCCGTTAAACTTGACGGCTACACTTCAGGTATTTTGAAAAACAGAATCGATAAGGCCAATGTCAATATTGTGCTTGTGGACAAGGATAACAAACTCTCACAGGAACAGAAATTGACTTTGATATTATGGGCTCGCAGAATTGACATCCGCCAGGTGGCTAAAGAGATCCTGCAGGGCGGAATGGTTGACGGTGAGGGGGTAATCAAACCGGTTCAGCGTTGGGATAAAAAAATCGGCAAATACATTAAACCGGTATTTCTTGAAATAGGTGCACACGGCTATGGCCTCAAAAAGGAATTCAACGATGACAATGAGGTGCAGCTATACCTTCATGAGATGCCTAAGGATGTTGTTAATGGATTTCCAGAAGATTTTAATAATTTCATAAGTGTGGAAGAGGGAACATTAACGGTTAAGTATGAAGCAGGCGAAGTCATTAACTTCATGTACAATGAGATTTACGGCGAAGCTCAAAGTATTATCCTGAATTGCCTTGATGACATTTACCACAAGTGCAATCTGGAACGCAATCAGGTTGAGAGAATCAACAAGGACAATATCATTGAAGTCAAGCCATCACTTGATGCAAACGGTAGGCCATATATCATGGAACTCTCATCAACTGCAAAAGAAAATTTATACGCTGATTACGGGACTACAGCTGACAGTAATGTAGCTATTGTGCCTCCAGGTATTGAGAGTAAAATTCTTGGTGGTAACAACTACCAGTCCGACTATACAAGACAGACTGAAATCTTCAGAAATAACATTTTAAGAACTTTTGTAACTCCTCAGTCACAGGCAGGTAATGAACGTTCCAATCAGAATGTTGCAGAATACATTAACGACTCAGCAATCACAGGGTTCATCGTTAATGTGGCCAATGACCAGAAATGGGTGCTGAAGTACTGCAATATGTTGTTGAACATGCAGCTGGAACTTATGGGAATTGACGAAACATTGAATGTCTATTTCAGCTATTCAAGGGATGACGTTTTAAGATACATTATGGAACTTACAGCTGAAGGTGATGAAATCTACAAGAATTATTTAACCAACTTTGAAGAGGAACAACCGGTCGGTGAAAGGATTGTCAGTGACAGCGGTGTTGAAATATAATAAAAGTTTATATAAAATAAGTAATAAATTATATAATAAATCTTATAATAAAATGTGATAATCATGAAACATGAACTTTTTGAAGTAGGACTATACGACTATTCTGATTTGGATGATCGCCTTACAAAACCTGTCAAATGGACAGAAGACGATCTAAAGCAGATTGCAGAAAACTACAGAGGCGGAATTCCTTTAACCTCAGAACATGACAAGGTTTACATAGGCATTGGAAATAACATTGTTTTTGAGGAGGATAAGGGAAAGCTGTTCATTGAAGTTCCTGACGAACTGGACATGAAAGGAAAAGGCCTGTCACCTAAAGTGGATGTTTTACTTAAAGATAACGGAGATACATTTGGAATTGATACTATGAGCTTAATAGATGTTGGCGTAACCAAAAGCCCAAGAAAAATAACTTTGCTGAACTCAGAAATAACCGGCGAGACTGGAGAAACCGGAGAGACCGGTGCAACCGGAAATCCCGAACCTGCACCACAGCCGCCTACTAGTGAAAATCAGGATGTTAATGTGGCAACCAATCTGCTCCTGGAAAAACTTCAGGGCAAGGATGCTGAAATCGGAAAACTGCAGGATGAGATTAATAGCTTAAAAGAGGAATCTGAAAAATACAATGAGATTAAAAAAGCTATTGAAGAGAACAAGGAATTCATTGAAAACAAGGAAGATATCCTAAAGGAATTATCTGAACTCAGAAAACATGAAAACGAAAGGAAAATTAAAGAGTACGAAGCCAAATACAACTTCAACTATAATGAAAACCAGCAGGACAAGGAGATAATCGATAAATTATTGTCCGGGGATGTTGATATGGAACTTATGGAGAAACTGGCCGAGAGAAGAATTAAAATCGAAGCCAGTAATGACGGTTCAACACCTGGAGGAAGAAATCCCCAAAACTCCGGTGATGTAATTGAAACCGGATCAACCGGCAGCACCGGAGATGATGATAAACCTTCATTTACAACTCGTGAAGAATACAATAAAATCCTAAAGGACATGGGTTTCAACAGAACAAGAATCTAGCTATGATGGTGTTTTTTGCTTTTTCCACCGGAGCTAGTATTTATTCATTGAATTGCTCGTTGTTTAGTTCAGGGGGAGTGTTGATGTGTTCGCTTCCCCTCATTTTCATAAACTTAACCCAACGGAACCGACCGGCAAGGGTCGGTTCCTCACTATAACCTATGCTCGCCAATTCTATACACCAGGCCTCCACACACGCCTCGTTTCACTCGGCGTGGTTCCGGCCTGGCGAATTGGCTCGCTTATAACATGAGTATAATGAAGTTAACATTATCAAGAAATCAATTTTCAGCAATTAAATAAAAAGTATTTTTATTACTTTAAATTAGTGAAAGATTGTTGATATCTTTCACAAATTAATTTGTTCATTAAGTAATGCTATAATTTTTAAATAACTTTTTAGTTGGTAAAATTAAAGACGATTACCATTCCCAACCTTGAAGAATCATAAATTCATCAAAATTAAAACATTCTACATCCATTTGTTCACATACAAAAGGAATTTTACGTTTTGGATGTTTGTCAGCTGTTTCGTTTGTGACAACTGTACTCCCATCAACAATTCCTACTGCAATCAGATACGGATCTGCCCAATATTTTTTATTTTCTCCGTGTTTTTGAAAAATATCAAATGATTCTAAATCTTCCATTGCAGACCAATATTCCAATGAATTATCTTTTTCAGATAAATCAACAAAAAAACCAAGATTATTATGTATTTCGTCCCATTTTTCTTTGACAGAATCATCAATACTTGATATTTCAAGCTGCACTTCTGGAACAGAATAAATGATGTTTTTATCAACCATGTTGTATAAATTATTCCATAATGACTTAAATACTGCGGGATTGAACTTTTTTAAATTGATAATAACATCAGTATCAAAAACATAAGTTTCCATTTAATAATCACCCAAATAATTGTTCAGATAACTCATTCACATGTTTTAATCTAAGACCTATCCCTTGTGAGAACTCCACACCTGACAAAATACCTGCTTCATAAGCAGATAGTAATAATGAAGAATATAATTTTCCATTATATTTAACTTGATTACGAACAGGGCTCCCCCCTCCACCTGATTTTTTGTCTTTTTCCTTTTTGAAGTCCTCATCCCATTCTCTTTTAAAAATATCATAGGATTCTTGATGAGCTTTATTTAAATTGATTAATCTAAGTAATATTGAATGTTTACTAACACCATATTCATTAGATAAATCCCATAACTCTTTATTTGTCCATTCTTTTGAAATATTATTTTTAACAATTGATTTATTTAATAAATCCTCTTTTGGAATTAAAAATTGTGCTGCTACGGAATTACATAACCATTCTTTAGAATTATTTTTATCAACATCACAAATTGCACTTTCACCTAATAATAAATGAGTTAATTCATGGAATAATGAGAATATTCTTGCATTTGGAGAATCAGCACTATTTAATAAAATAATAGGATATTCATCGTAATAAATACATAATGCTCTCATTTCATCTAAAGAAACTCTTGGCACTTCAAATATTAGAATTCCTAATTCTTCACTAAGTTTATCTTTCCATTGATTGAGGAAATTATAATGTTTAGTATTTTTTCTATTATTAACATATAACCATGATTTTTGCTCTTCTAAGTCTACATTTAATATATTTCTAATGTGATTTGCCAATGTATAAACATTATTAGAATTTAATTTAAATTTTGAGAATGAAGTTTTAGGATAATGCATATCATCCAATAATTCAATATACATATCTCTTTTAGCAATTGCATCATGTATACCTAAGGTTAAATTAGGTGACCTAATTTGACATTCTAAATTATCTAACTTCCGATATTCAATAAAATCTAATGTTAAATGTTCAGGTAAATTTTTTCTAAAAAAGAATGCAGAAGGTCGTCTAAAATATTTACTAATGTCACATAATTGTTTCCAAGTAGGCATAGTCTTACCAGATTCCCATTCTTCAAATTTTGGTTTAATCTTATTAGGTAAATTGGAATAATCATAACCAGCTTCTTCTCTAGCCCACTTTAAAGCTTCAGGATTAATCTTTACTCTACCCATAAACCATGCCTCCTTTTAATTCTATAATTTAATTTATCTTTAATTAATATAAAGTAATTTTCTATTTAATTTTTTCAACTACTTTTTTTGTTCGTTAAGTTTGAATAAATCATTCTTAACCATCAACTTTGTTAAATTCTGTCTTTGGCATTTTATATATTTTTTAAAGATGATGATATTCTATTTTTTTCATTTTTATTTTATCTTTTGGCCATATTTAAACGTTGTACTGATATAGTCCTGATTAATAATATTACTATTTTTATTATATTATTTATATAAAAAGGATAATAAAATATTAATCATGACATTGCAAGAAGAATTACAAATCAATATTGTAATTAATAATTACACTCTAAGAAGTGGTAGCTATTCATCCAACTATGATTATATATTGTTGGATTCACTATCCAATAGTTTTTATTCAAGTTTATTCAGAAATGACTTGAAAAATCTAAAGATTAAAACCTGGAACAACAGTGAATGTAAAGTTTTGTACCTTCCAAGCTATGGATCCCAACCTGCAGCAATACTTGTCAGAATTCCTGTCAGCAAAATCTCACAGACAACAAAACTATTATTGGAAGTTCATAACAGATCAACAACATTTTCAAGCACTTTAACAACAGGCGGCGAAGTGCTGATGTTTGATGCAAACCATGATACATACCAAGACTTTTTCATGAGTTACTCAGGCTTAAGCATCAGCAATGACTCAACGGATGGCGGGAAATTCCTGAGGGCAAGATACGTTCCAAGCATCGACGGAAGTTCACCGACAAGTCTATTTACCAAAGTCGCTTCTGGCGTGAGTTTATCAAATAACCGTGTCACTGTTGCAAGATTCAAAAGAATCAACGGCTGTGTCAACACCAATGATAATGCAACATATCATGGAACAACAACCGGAACAAACATGATGCAGATGGATGGAAATCTCACCATTTATCAGGAGGATTTAAAAGTCACATCCTTGAATTGGGATGGTCAGAAATCTTACCTGATGTTTAAGGGCTCTGAAACATTGGTGCAGGTCAATTCAAATGATGCCTATGCTTCAGGAAGTGATGATGAGGGCAATTATAAACAATATCATTTCCATGGAAGGGTATCAAACGGCTTCAGCAGTGACTCAGATTATCTGGAAGGCTTTGACAGGAACAACCCGACCAAAATCTATGACAACAATTACCATGAAGTGGAGATTGCTCCGGCATGGTTTTTAACAGATGAATTCGAAGAATACAATTACGTTGATTTAAAGTGGCTATTAATCTTTCCATCACCGATACTGGCAGCTAATGCAATTCCACAGATAACAGTAACGGAAAAGAAATCTAAAACTGGAATTCGGTTATACAAGGGAAGCCATGAATATCCAAAGGCATATAAAGGCTCAACGTTACTGTGGGATGCCAATGACGAGACAATGGATGATACCGGACTTCACATTCCGGATAAAATAATTAATCACAATTGGGACTGGGTGTTTTAAATGATTACAGATTATGATTTTGATTCAACAATCGGACACGGCCGTGGATATCCCACAGGATTGGAACATTCAGATAAAATGGATGTAATTGCTTGTCTTCTGGATGAGGGCAAAAGGACATATGTCAATGAGGAACATACTGCATGGATTTCCTCAAATCGCTGCGGAGTAGGCGAAATGGTAACGCTGGACGAGTCATCAACAATGGAACATACTGTTGTCAGAAAAGCCAAGGAGGGCGAACTTGCTTTCGGATATCTTTTAGGCAAGGTGCAGATTCGTTCTTCAGGCCATACTCTTGTTACTGTGGCCGTGCTTGGTGATGTCTTCAGACTGAAACTCAAACGGCCCGCACCTGCAGACATATTGCCGAATACAAGAATCTACATTGACAGTGATGGTGAATGTAATCCAGTTCATGGCCATGATTTAAGATTACTTTCAATTGTCAATTTAACTGAAAACGAAGACGTAGAATACATCAGGGTTTATCGCCAGATGTCTGAAATTGAAATGTATCCGGAATCCCAGAACTGCATTGATCTTGCAGACTGTAGCTTCGAACAGGATGAGATAACACACGTCGTCAATATGATTGTGCCTACAGAATCAAACATCATGGCTCAGGCCAATTACGTCAAGGATGCAGACGGCGTCACATACTGCGAGCTTCCGGATGTAGCTATTATCAATAACGTCCGATTCGTGTGGGAAGACAACAAGCTATACATGGAATGGGACGGTTGCGATGATGATGAAAAAGTATATTTTATATAAAATAAATAATAAAATATATAATAAATTATATAATAAAAAATATAATAAATAATAGTGAGGCAAAACCATGACCATAAGGAAGCTTGTAGGAACACTTGAAAACAAAGGACCATACATCGATCAGTCAACAGGGCACTGGTTCTACTGGAACGGAACCAAATACGTCGATTCAGGCTATCCTTATGCTGTCAAACCTGTAATTCAATTCAAAATTGAAGATGGTATTCTTTACTATTCAATTACTTGGGAGGCACAATAAGAATGATTTATGAATTTCTAGAGAAAAACAGAAAGGACATTGACATATTGACTTCATTTCTGGTCACAGCTATTCCAATCGTCATGTTATACTCAGAGGCACTAGGCATTACAGAAAATACAATTCCCTACTGTATCCTTATGATAGTGTTAGGTATAGCCAGTCATTATGCAAGCAGGATAAGGGGCGAAGGAGATGTTGAAGACGCAAAACAGAAAGCTAAAAGAGTTTTGGGTTTCCCTGAAGAAAGATAAAATTCTTTGGAGGATATTGTTATCATGAACGAATTAAAAAAGAAGATTGTTATCTGCAACTTTACCAAAACAATTTCAAGTGCCGTTTTAACAGCTGTAGCTATCAACATCATCATGACCAATGCAACAAAGTATGCTTTAATCGAAGGTCTGATACCATTTGCTTTAGCTATTGTTATTGTGGCCATGATTGATTTGTATGAGTATAGATGTCAAAAAGAGGATATGATTAATTTGGATGATTTGGAAAGCAGAGTCGAAAAACTGGAGAGTGAAAAATGAAGATACTGATTGCAGTTCCAACCTTTGAAAACATCAAACCGGAATGCTTCAAAAGCATTTACGGTTTAAAAAGACCGGAAGGATATGATCTCTATTTTGATTATGTTGCAGGCTATGACTGTGCCAAGGCCAGAAATCAGATAGCTAAAAATGCAATGGCTGGAAACTATGATTACGTACTTATGGTTGACTCAGACATTCAGCTTCCAAAAGATACATTAATCAGGTTACTGGAATGCAAATCAGATATTGCTCTTGGATGGTATTATCGAAAGAGGACAAAAACCAATCAGACAGTAATCTTCACTTTCGGAAAGGACTTCAACGATGAAAACTGCATCAAAGGCCGTACAATGATTCATGAGATTCCAAGGCCGATTGAAGTCAAAGGTGGAGGACTGGGAATTGCATTGATTAAAGTCAATATCTTTGAAAAGCTTCAATATCCATATTTTAAGTTTGTAACTTATCCTGATGATTCAGTACTCTCTGAAGATTTATATTTCTGCAATTTAGCTAGTGGAAACGGGTGTGATATTAAATGTAACCCAAGTGTAAAAGGAAATCATATATTTGAAGTGATAATGTGACAGATACAATTGTTTTATTGGAAGAGAGAAAAGAGATTACCACTTTCATACTGGATGACGGTACAAAAACATTAGTCGATAATGTAGTGACCCCGACAGGCAGTAATCTCGGCTATGAGTATTCCAATAAGTGTATGGTTGATGATATTCTTTGTATTTCAGACAAATCTGCAATAGGCCGTGAAAGTCTAAAGAAATACACAGGCGACGATACAGAAGTTCCTGTCGGCGTTCTTGTCAATGAACCTGTCGTAATGACTGGGGGAGATAGGAAAGGAAGCGTACTTCTATTGGGCGGACTTTATCGCTTGAAACTGGCTTCAGGAATCGTTAATGTTAAAGCAGGAGACAGAATCAAACTGTCACCGACTGGAGCCATTGTTGACAATGCGGGAGAATTTCTGGCATTTCATCCTGTAGCAGATTCAGATGAATACAACTATGTGAACTGCTTCCAGGTAGGTTTTGGAGGCAAAGGAGAGAAAGGAGACACCGGAGATACGGGTGCTGCTACTGTTATCCTCGGGTCTTATGATACTTTCGAAGAACTTATAGCAGCCCATCCAACTGCAAATGAGGGTGATGCCTTCCTCGTGGATGGAGAACTATTCGTTTGGCATAATGATTAAAAATAAATTAAAAGAGGTGTATTATACATGGCATGGACAAATGTTGGTACAATAAAAGGACCAAAAGGAGATACTGGTGATAAAGGTGACACCGGAGACACAGGTAAAGCGTTTGAATACTCAGACTTCACACCAGAACAGTTAGCTGGCCTGACCGGTGAAAAAGGAGATACCGGTGATAAAGGTGATACTGGAGATGTAGGTGCAACTGGTGCTACCGGCGCTACAGGTGAAAAAGGTGATACCGGAGCAACCGGTGCCACTGGTGATAAAGGTGATACTGGAGATACTGGAGCTACCGGAGACACTGGGGCAACAGGTGCAACAGGTGCGAAAGGAGATCCATTCTCAATCTATAAGACATATGGATCCGTTGAAGCCATGGAGGCCGATGCAGCCAATGTTCCTGAAGGAATGTTTGTAGCTATCCAGTCAACAGTGGAAGATCCTGACAATGCAAAATTATACCTTAAAGGGGCAAGTGAATTCACTTTCGTCACTGACATGTCCGGTGCAACAGGTCTTAAAGGGGACACCGGTGCCAAAGGTGATACCGGAGCAACAGGCGCTACCGGTGCCACTGGTGATAAAGGTGAAACAGGAGACCAAGGTCCACAAGGTGTAACAGGTGATAAGGGAGATACCGGAGCTACCGGTGAAACCGGAGCGAAAGGCGATACTGGAAGAACCGGAGACAAAGGGGACACAGGTGATACTGGAGCTACTGGCGCAACTGGAGCGACAGGTGAGAAAGGTGATACTGGTGATATGGGTCCGCAGGGATACAGCACCATCATCAAAGGAAGTTATCCTAGCTATGCTGACCTAATTGCAGCACATCCGACCGGAACAACAGGAGATGCATACCTTGTAAATGGTGAACTTTACGTTTATCAATAAACTAAATCCATTAAATCCCTAAATTAAGGAAGTGCCGTGCGTACTTCCTTTTTTTTTAAAAATTCATAAAGGTGATAAATAATGTCATGGGTAAATGTAGGAAACATAAAAGGAGATACAGGAGAGACAGGTGATGACGGATTCTCACCATACATCACTGTAGACAGAGCTCACGGATTTATCGTCTTTGGCGATGAGGATTCAGAGCAGACCGTATACTTCTCAGACCTGAAAGGACCTAAAGGCGATACCGGAGCAACCGGCCCTGCAGGTCCAGTTAATGTGACTTCAACTTTGGATACAGCTGACAATACCAATGTGGTTGTCAACAGTGCAATAGCTACAGCCATTCAAAACGTCAACAATCAGATAGGGACAATAACAGCTGCACAATCAGCCAACTTAACATTACTTGGGAGCTGATTGACATGGCCTTCACTCCTCCAGACCTTTCAGAAATCTTGACCAACGAACAGGAATTAAACAGCAGATTAATCTCATTAAGGACAATACTGCGAAACCAATGGACAGCAATAGGAGACAGCTATTCTACCAATGATTCAATAAATAAATTAGTCACTGACATGTCAAATCCCCTTCCTTTTGTTGTGAAAAGAAATTCTGAGTATAAGGAGGGCCAGCTCGGAACCAGAGTTGCAGTTACAGGATGTGACGTATATTCCTGGAACCAATACAATCCGGCAACATATAATGATAATGACTACTGGTATCTGCAATCCTTATCAAAGGCCAAAACCAGCAATACTGCCGTAGCATGGGGCCAATTCAATACCGGTTCTGTTTTACCAACAGATAAGTTTGATTTAGTCATGTATGGTAGAGATATGGAAAACTTCAACAACGGAGCTTTTTCAGGTGTAGGATTTACATACACTGTTCCAGCAGCAGAAACTGCATTTTCAGGATTGTTCATAGGAATCACATTGGATTCAGGAACCTATCATCCGGCATATGCAATATTCAACAACAGCACCACTCCAACATCAATTGTTAAAATGGATTATGGAACATATCCGTCAGCATCAACTGAATTCAGATTGCTGCTTCAAAACGATCCGGATGGTGATTGGCTGAAGCTCTCATGGTATAAGGGAGATGGGGGTGAATTTCTATGGAATGACTTCATAGACTATTCTGATTTGCCTTCCGGTTTTAGTCAGGTGGAAAATCTTGTATTCGGTAATGTATGTTATGGAACTGGGCTTGGAAGGATGTCTTATGTTCCAAGGTTATGTTTTGCATCCCCATGCAGGTTCAATATTTTATAGGAGGTAATGTTAATGTCAATTGCAGGAAATGTGGTGGATACAAATAACAAATTAGCTATTGTAAGGAATAACTTGAAAGCATTATTGGAAGAACACGGAATCGTATATTACAGCACTGATGACATATTCACATTGGCAAGAAGAGCGTGGTTTCTGGTATATCCTACAAACGGTGCACAGGGCGGAAGCTATTCCACAGATGCGGTTGTGGGACAGCCAATCAATTTCAATGTGACTATGAGAGGAGATGATGACAACGATTTGCCGGACGGTTCCGTTGCGGATTTTTTCGTAAGTGTCAACGGAGGTGGTGAGATTCATCTTATAGGCAAATCTCTAAACGGGGAGGCAAGCTGCCCGTTTGTTCCTCAAAATTCCGGAGATGTCCTGCATGTTAGAAGTATGGTCAATGACTGGGCAGGTGTTAATACGGACATTGATGTTTATGCATTCAGATATGAGGACGGATGGGAAGTGAACACTGATGATTACACATTAGTCAAATATCCGACTTCAGCTACCGTTAATGTCATTGAGGTTGATGAATTCAACAGTGATTATGACTATGCAAACGGCATTGAGGTTTCAAAGACATACGGAGCACCGCAGGCAGCATACATTATTCCAACAATATTGCTTGATGGAGTTGACTTGTCTGATACCGGAATTCATTTTTCGGCAGTTGTAAGTCCTATGTATTCATCTTCAAGCGGATGGGCTTGCGGAATATGTCTCTTGAATTCCAAAACCTTAACTCATTGCCGTGACAATAAGATTCTGGAATTGGGTGCATATCCAGGCAAAAAAGGATTGAAATATTCAGGAACAGACCATACAATAACGGAAATAAATACAACATCCGGACAGCTGACAATAAACGGAGCTTTCAGATTCGACTTGTGGTACGATGGTAGCTATGTTAAAGCTGTAATTGAGCATTACTGGAACGGTACTGTTTATTACAGTTATGAAAGTTCATCTTTACCTTCAGCAATAGCTGATATGGATACTGTCTTTCCTGCATTCATGATTTATGACTACGGCGGAAAAATAAGATTCAGGGACACATTAATTGAACCATGGAGCAGTGATTAAGATGGCAGATTCAACAGAATGGATAGAAATCGGAAGGGTGCAGGGTGATACCGGACCGAAAGGAGATACCGGAGATATCGGCATCGGAACAGTAATCAAAGGACATTACGAAACATATTCGGAATTTATAGCGATTCATCCTTCAGGCCAGTTGGGCGATGCATACATTGTTGCCGGAAGCTATTACTACTGGAACGGAACAGGATGGGAAAATGCAGGCTCAATTAAAGGAGATACCGGAGCGGCAGGACCAAAAGGTGATACAGGTGATAAGGGAGATACTGGTGCGAAAGGCGATACAGGCAGCACAGGTCAGACTGGAGCAACTGGGCAAAAAGGAGACACTGGAGTTAAGGGAGATACTGGAGACACAGGACCTGCTGGAGATACTGGACCGGCCGGGCCGACTGGCGACACCGGAGCTACTGGCGTGGGTCTTACTATTAAAGGTTCGTATGATTCTTACGAGGAACTGATTCATGATCATCCGACCGGCGAGGCTGGTGACGGCTATCTAGTAAACGGATCTCTTTATGTCTGGAACACTAATGCTTGGGAAAACGTAGGAAACATCAAAGGAGAAAAGGGAGACACGGGTGTTAAAGGTGATACTGGAGCTACCGGTTTTTCACCAACCGTTAATGTTAATCATGAAACTGGCGAAATAGTAATCAGCACTGAAGACGGTTCAGCAACTATTTCATTCGCTGAATTAAAAGGGGATACCGGCAATGTGGGTGCAACAGGAGCAACTGGAGAAAAAGGTGACACTGGTGAAACGGGTGCCAAAGGAGACACTGGAGATAGAGGTCCTAAAGGTGATACTGGCGTTGGCAGTGATGAGGAAGCAGGCTGGAAATTACCAGTCGATGAAATAAGAACAACCAACACATTACCAACAGGTATTAGTGCAGGTTATCGCGTAGCTATTGTCACAAGCTCTGTCATGGCCATCAAAAAATATAATGGCTCTTCATGGGAAACTGAATCACTTGATCCCTACAGTGTAATTCCATTGAAACATTCAGGAAGTATACAAATGTATTTGGCAAGATCTTCAGGGCCAGTATACATGGGTGTGGATTATGGAGTCTTTGGAAAATTCCGATTCATGACTCAAGCAGCATATGATGCGTTAAGTAGCTATGATAATGATACAATTTATTTTGTAAGAAGTTCATAAATTACTAACAAGTGAATGTATAAGGAATTGAAATTATGGATGAAAACATAGTGGATGATATTATAAATTTCTTTGAGAGATTTGGTGCGTCTAATGAATTGAGTAAAAGGAATTTTGATACTGGAGATTTCTTTTCAGAAGAGTATTGTAATTTTATTTTAGATCTTGGAAAAAAATATGGATTATATGATGAAGTTGAAGAAGCAAAAGATGTCAATTATATTCTAAATTTAGAAGATGATTTATCGGACTTTTTTAGAAAAAAACTTATCACAGCATTCAATGTTGAATAAATATGGGATAGTATGGAATTTTCAGATGAAATGTTAAAAGAAATGAGTTATGTAAAGATTTCTAAGTACAGAACTAAAGTAATGAAATCTTTAGTGGGTGAAGTTAAAATACCGACTGTCATTGCTAAAGATTCAGAAATTAGACCAAATCATATTTCAAAAGTTCTAGCGGAATTAAAAGCACATGAACTTGTTGAATGCATCAATCCGGAAGTTAGAAAAGGTAGATTGTATAGGTTGACTGATAAAGGCGACGAGTTAGTTAAAAACATTGATTAATTTCTTTTTTAATACCTCATTTATAGAAGGGATGTATATGGTAGACAAATTTAGCAAGGAGACTCGTAGTTATGTCATGTCACGGATTAAGGGCAAAGACACCAAACCTGAAATTCTTGTTCGTAGCTATCTGTTTTCGAAAGGTCTGAGATTCCGAAAAAATGACAAAAGATATCCTGGCAGTCCTGATGTTGTACTTCCAAAATACAGGACAATTGTATTTGTTCATGGATGTTTCTGGCATCTCCATGATGGATGCAAATATGCAAAAATGCCAAAATCCAATGTTGATTACTGGGAGAAGAAACTTTACAGAAACAGGGAACGTGATGAACACAATCAGAAAGAACTTGAAGAAATGGGTTGGAATGTCATCACTGTGTGGGAGTGCGAATTGAAAAAAGACAAACGTGATCAGACGCTTGAGGAATTATATGTCCAAATAACCTCTAAAAACTGAGATACTGAATTTCACTATCTTTAGTAATGTAGACATTTACATTTGAAATGATATCTTCTTTTCAAGCATATTTTAAATCTTTAACATTTATTAAATTCGGTGGAGACCATATAAACATGACAAATTTATCACATAATTTAAACGAGTTGTTACCATAATTCCAAAATTATTTATACCATAACTTATATTATTTTAAATAAGAAAGTTTTTTTATTTTCAATAATATTTTAAAGGATACTTTCATCTGGTTTTCATATTCTTTATAATATTCTGAAACTTTCAAGGCAAAACCATATGTCAAGTTTAAAGAAACTTAGGAGACATTAAAATGAATGCGAAAAGTACAAAAATTAATGAATTCTTCCAAGGAAGAAAACAACATATAATACCTATACATCAAAGAAAGTATAGTTGGACTAAGAACGAAGAATGTAAACAGCTTTTTGACGATATATTGACCAGTGGCCAAACACCATTAGAATACAACGAAAAAATGGGCGAATATGAAGAAATCCCACATTATCTTGGAGCTATTGTATACAAAGATATAAGTAAAAGTGGTGAATCTTTAATTAAAAGAGTTGTCGAAGATGGACAGCAAAGAATTACTACATTAACCTTATTAGTATTGGCTATGGTAGAAAATATTAAAAAGCATCCTAAAGCTTGTGCAATTAAAGATATTAATAATGTTGATCAATTACTTGAAGACTATGTTATTAATCCTTACTCAAAAGGAGAGGAATATTATAAATTAATTCTTAATGAGAGTGATAAAAACGATCTTAAAGAATTAATTGATATGATTGTTTCTGGCGAAAGTATTGATTCAAAAAAGATTAAAATGCATAATACAAGCAATATTTTTGCTAATTTTAATTTCTTTAGATCTAAAATTAATAAAAATAATATTAATGATTTATATCAGGGGTTACTTAGATTACAAATAATTGAAATTTATCTAGAAAGATATGATATTGACCAAGTAATTTATGAAACTTTAAATTCAACTGGAAAATCTTTAAGTATTGTGGATCGTGTTAGAAATTATTTGTTAATGGGGTTACCTCCTGAAGAGCAAACTGAATTATATGAACATTATTGGAGGAGTATGGAAATATTATTTGAAGAGTATAATCCAATATACTTTGATAGGTTCATAAGATATTATTGCATCATGAAACTTAAAAGGGGCGTAAAAACTGTTAATGTTTATAGGGATTTCAAAAAACTCACAAATAACTATAAAGATGCCACTTTGATTGTTAAGGAATTATATAAATATGCTAAATATTTTATTAATATTCATTTTGATGAAGAAGATGAAGAAGATTTAAAATATTTATTTAAAGATTTTAGTGAATCCAATCCGATGGAATTTTCACCATTCCTTTTGAAAATATATGCTGCATATGAAGATGGAAAAATTTCAAAAGAAGAATTTGTTAATGTTATTAAATTATTAGATTCTTACCTTATGAGAAGGGGCCTTTGTGGTTTAAGTGGAAATACAGGTTCTGATGGTACCGTTGTTAGGATAATGAGGGTTGTAGACATAGATGATCTTGTGAATTCTTTTTCCGAGTTCCTTTTAAGTATTAAAGGAAATTTAAGATTCCTATCAGATGAAACAGTCAGGGAAACACTTATGAATAAGGATTTCTGTTTATTTAAAAGAAATAGATTCGTATTAAATAAATTGGCTAATGATGGTAAAAATACTCATGTTGATTTTTCTGATTTGAAAATTGTTAGGCTTAAAGTTGATTCTGATATCGATGAGATGTATCTAACTAAAATTGGTAATTTAACTCTTGAAGAAATAGATTTGTGCATGGATGTTGATGCGGAATCTGATGAAGAGTTTATTGATAAAAGAAGCGAGTTGCTTATCGATAAAATTATTGATATATGGAGTTTTCCAACTTTATCTTAAATAAATTTATTATTGGTTAATATTTGATTATTTAATCATAATATTATCTTCTTTTTTTTGTTTGATACAATGACTTTTCTTTTGTCCACATATAGTATGTCTATTGGCAGGTAATGATTATTGGGGTTTGAATAATTATTTAACTTTATTTTTAACAAAACATTTATATACTTCAAAAACATAATATACTCTAATTAAACTCAAAAGTGGTGCAAATATGAGTAAAAGAATACAAGTTAATTTCACTGATGAACAGTATGACCTTCTTCAAAAGCTCAAGGGAGAGCTTGGAAGTAGCGATTCAGATGTTGTAAAAAATATAACTATATCTTGGCTTACAGAAAAGTCATTCATATCAACAACATTAAAAGAAAAATTATTTGGAGAATAAACCATGAAAAAGAAAATGATTAGTTTATTTACAGGTGCTGGGGGTCTTGATTGGGGATTTCACAACAGCAATAATTATGAACTTGTAATAGCTAATGAAATCTTAAAACCTCACCTGAAAACATATGCAGACAATCATAAGATAAAATTGATTGACATTAAAGAGTATAACAATGATGATGACGTAGCTGTTTGTGGAGATATACATGAATTAAGCGTTCCATTAAAAACAGACATCATCATGGGAGGTCCGCCATGCCAGGACTTTTCTGTTTTAAGGGGCAGTGACAACAGGGCAGGTTTCACTGTTAGACGTGGAAAATTATATGAGCAATATCTAAGAATTATAGAATCAACCAATCCAGATGTGTTTGTTTTTGAGAACGTCGTTGGAATGGTTTCAGCCAATAAAGGTGCAGCTTATGAAGCCATCCAAGATGACTTTAAAGATGCAGGATATGATTTAGTTTTTAATGATATTTTAAACATGTCAAATATAGGAGTTCCACAAGCTAGAAAAAGATTAATCATAATAGGCATTAATAAAAAGCTTAAAATCGATGAAAATAAAGCTAAAGATATAATTAATAAATATCTCTGCAATCCTATTCTTGAAAAATATCCATTAGTCCCATTAGAAGTATTCGAGGGTAAAATATTAACTGACCTTCAGGATTCTTATGTTAGTATAATGAAGAAGTATTCTGATTGCATGAATGGCATCGATAATGAATATTCAGAAAAATGGAAAAGCGAATATGAATCTTTAACTTTTGATATAAAAGAGGATTATTTGACTAATAACAATGTTCAAGATTATGATGATGCAGAATTTGATCATGCCATGAAAGAACATGAAAATATACTTAAGATATTGGGCTATTATGGCAGAAAAGTTGATGAACAAACATTTATTGATGATACCAACAATAGGGGACGTAAAAATAGGAAAGTTACAGAAAGGATGCACCACATCCCTCCGTATTATAATTTTAAGGCTGTTGACAATACTGAATGGAAAGTCAAAGGTTTAATGAGCAATATTTATAAAAGAATTCATCCATTAAAACCTTCCCCAACGGTGATTGCCTATGGTGGGGGAGGAACTGGAGGTTATCATTATGAATATGATAGGCAGGGGTTAACTAATCGTGAAAGAGCCAGATTGCAGACATTCCCTGATAATTATATATTTAATGGTAAAACTACGGAGATTAGGGCTCAAATTGGAGAAGCAGTTCCTCCATTGGCCAGTTATTGGATTGAAAAAGTTGTTCATGATATTTTGAATTTATAGCATACCATACAAATTTGAAGAAGTCTTAGTCGAAATAATTATATTAATCTTTTAATTATATCTATAATTAGTGTTTATTATGGGTGGAAATATTAAAAAGATTAAAGTCGACTTAACTGATGACTTTCTTAAAAAGGCAATATATTGGATTATTTGTAAGTATGATATGGATGAAT
Organism: uncultured Methanobrevibacter sp.; assembly: GCF_900314615.1. Lineage (NCBI taxonomy): Archaea > Methanobacteriati > Methanobacteriota > Methanobacteria > Methanobacteriales > Methanobacteriaceae > Methanobrevibacter > uncultured Methanobrevibacter sp. Next base: position 36,454 of record NZ_OMWA01000025.1, read on the forward strand.
TTAAAAGAGAACAGTCTTCCTCAAAAAGAGCTTTATTGGGCGGTTTCATTGACCGTTGGATGAATAAAGCTCCAGAATTTTTAATTTTCGATGAACTGCTGAAAGATAAAAATTATTCAGCAGTCAATGATACTTTTTTTTACACTAAGGGGGAATCAAAAAACGCTCCGGACATTTTGGGATTGATAGATAGTAATGGAAAACAATATCCATTTGCACGGTTCAAAGACAACAAATGGGAAGTTGTTGAGGGAACACCATTCATTGAAATGAAAACATTTCGTAGCGACCAAAGTTTAGTCACTATCCCATATACTCAATTCGATGATGATCATTATTATGCAATTGTCGAATCTCATCTTGAAGAAGATTATTTGCTTTCACTTTTTGATGATGAATTATTTGAGAATGACGAATATTACAATTCCATAACCAGTTTGAAAGAAGATGAATTTATTATTTCAAATGACGAAGGCATTATTAAAAAGCCAGATAAATTAACTAAAAATGATGTGTTGGGTTATTATAATCTGTTTGGAATCTATAGAGGTATTGATTTGAGGAAATATTCTCAGATTGTTGAACAGGGTGACAATCCAATGTATTTTTCTGAAGAAACAGAACCTCCATCCAGATTTAATAGTAAAAAGATAGTCAATCCTCCAATCAGATTAACAACGGGAATTTATTATTTTAATGATGATGAAAATAATATTCCAGTCGATATTAAAGTATTTGAAGGTGGGGAATTATTAATCAAACATAAAATTAAAAGTGCATTGGATGTTGAAGTAAATGGACATGTTGAGGTTGACGGCATTAAGTTAAGTCAAGGCATGAGGCGTTTAGCATTTAAAAATTTCGAAAAAAATGGTAGCATCAAAGAAATCGCAATGACAAAAACAATCTTGGAATGTTACAATGAAGAGATTTCAGCTATTGATGAATTAATACTTGAATTTGAAAGCATTGTAGAATAGATATTATTAATTTAAATTTCTTCATTAATTTTTTCTAAATCGAGAATGTCATGCATATCTGCTATATGACAATAGTAATTCTGTGCATCCATTCTTGTTTTTCCATTAAGCAGATCTCCCCTATTGATGATGAATTTATTATTGATCAGATATTTTAAATCATCATGGGTCAAGTATCCTGGAATGTCAAATGCCCAGCTATTGCTTTTAAATTTATCCCATAATTTTGCTTTATCACAGATCTGTGAATAATATAGTCTGTTTCTTTTCATAGTTTGTTCGATTTCATCTTCTAAACGAACCATTATTGTAATGTCATAATGTTCGTTATTATTGGGAATGTATTTTGCATCTAAAGTCCAATCTTTAGTTTCTAGTAATAATAATTGTCCAAAGTACTTTGTGGATTTAATGGAAGTTATTAAATCATCAATTTTAAAATCGTACTTGTCCCATTTTCCTAATTCGTAAACTTCCAAATCAGGTTCGTTGATGTCATGAGTTTCATTTAATGTTTGATAAACAGCAAATTCACATAATTTTCCTTGAAATGTATTTGCAAATATTTCACCATTTTTTCTTCTGTGTCTACCTCCGCTTCTGTAGGCTCTGTGCTGTCCTTTACTGCCGAAAGTCATAGAATAAGCAAATTCAAATGATTTCTTAACATATTCATCTTTAATTTGTCCCATTTCATCAAAATACTTCTTTACAGAAATATATTTAATTTTTGGATTGTCTTTATCAACTTCCAATCTATTGAACTTCATTGCATATAATTTTATATTTTATAATTAAAATAGCTACTTTATTTCATGTACATTGCAATATTGATTTAATCGTGTAAAATTACAAGTTGAAAGCAATAATGCATTGGACTTATATCAAAAAGCTTTTATAGGTCTTTATTCAATTAATAATTAGTGATTATTATGAATAAAGAAAAAATAAGAACATATGATGAACTTGAAGATGATGAAAAAGAAGTTCTTGATAGTTTCAGGAAAATGAAGCTAATGTATGATCATGCCAGATTCAAATTGCATAGACTTCATGTTGAAGATCTAATTAATGATTATGGGCAGCTAAAGAAATTACGTGAAGAAATTCAAGTCAAATACTTTTCAATTTATGAAGAGTTGCTGGCTGAAGATTTAATCGAAGGTGAACTTGATGCAAGTGTTTGGGGAATTACTCGTGAGCATGAAAATGAGGTCTGGGATTCCGAAATCAGACTGATGAGCGACATCAAAACCGATTTTGACATTGCCATTGCCATGATTGAAAGTGGCGAAGCCGAGCAGGCAATCATTGACGATGAAAACAATTTATAGTATAATCAACATATATTGTAGTGGAGACGGAATCATTATTGGCTGTTTTTTATAGAAATGGGCCGATTTAATTTCAAAATTAAACCTCAACAATATTAGTTTGTTTTCCGAGCTCATTTCTGTTCTATCTCCATGTATTCTCTTTTTTCAAAATCCTAACCATCAATGTCACTCCTCACTTAACTTTAAAAAAAGTAGCTATAATATATAAATCTTTATATATTATAAGTAATAAATTATATAATAAAATATATAATAAATTAAGTGGAGGACATTAACAAAATGCCAGATTCAATTGTTTTATTAGAAGAGCGTAAAGAAGTAACAACTTTCCTTCTGGATGAGGGCACAATCACCGCAACCACCGTGACAACTCCGACCGGAGAGACTCCGGGATACGAGTATTCAGGAAACAAAATCAGGGTCGATGACGCCGTGACACTGTCAGCAAACTCAGACATCGGAAAGCCTACAGTCAAGAAATACACTGCAGCCGAGGGCGAAATCATACTGGGCGTTGCAGTAAACGACCCTGTCACCATGACCGGAGGAAGAAGAAAAACCTCAATACTTGTATTGGGCCATCTCTTTAGATTAAAACTTGCATCAGGACTTTCAAACATTAAGGTCAACGACAGGATAGCACTGTCAAGCACAGGAGCCATCAAATCCGACAACGGCGAGTTCATCGCAATGCATCCGGTGGAAAGCTCAGACGACTACAACTACATCGAAGTGTTCAGACCCTATGACATAACATAGAAGCGGAGGAAATTAGATAATGATTACAAAGGGAAACGATACCAAAGTACAGAATGAGGTAATAGCTCAGACCATTACCGACGAGTCAGCCAAAAGGCTGAGGCTGGCAAGACTCTTTCCAAAGCAGGAAATAAAGGAGAACTCAGACTACTATACCTACTTCAGGCAGAACATCAACCTTGACGAAGCCATTAAACGTGGTCTTTTAGGCGAGGCAAAGGATTTAGCCCCTGGGGCATCCTTACAGGAATTAAACATTAGAAAGCCGGTAACCGATACAATCTCAATAGACACTGTCGGTGGTGTCCTGAACGTGAACAAGGATGTCTTTGACAGCGACAGGATCTCCTTTGAGGACTTGCTGGCGGATGTTGCAACACTCATCGCCAACAAGATCGAATACAACATCTACGACACCATCGTAAGCTCACCGAAGGTTCCCAAATACAATACCACACAGACCGAGGACACCATGGAGGCATTCGGTCAGTTCGTCATTAAAGCGCAGGAAGCATTTAAAGGAAAATCCGGTGCAGGCGCCGATTTGACAATAATGGTCGAGTCATACAGGACATTGAGCTACATCAAGCAATTGGCCTATATCTCAAACAAGTCAGTCCAGCCGATAGAGGAGATTCAGGCATACTACGGTGTTGACAACATTGACTTTTTAGGGACAACCCATGCGGACGGTGGATCAATGCTCGGCGAGAAGGACTACATCGCATTCGACATAAGAAATGCCCCATTGACCGTTTTGTATTCCAAGTCTTCAGGAACAACCGTTGCGCCAATCACATCCGATCCGGAGATTGCCGACTTTTATCCGATCATTGAAATCATGAGAAAGGACATCTACGATGAGCTGCCCCAGTACACAAAGCTTTTCATACAAAGCAAAGTGGGCGTACTGTTGAACAAGCCGCATCTTGCACTGACAGGAACATGCAGGCCATAAACGGAGGAGTGATAAAATGTTAACCAAAGGAAATGACGCTAAAGTACAGGATGAGGTGATGGCCCAGATTGTAGCCGACACTTCAGCCAAATGGATGAAATTCACAAGACTTATCCCAAAGCAGGAAATCGAGGAAAACTCCCAATACTACACTTACATGTCCCAGAGAGTCAACATCGATGAGATAATTGACAAGGGACAATTGGGCGAGGCAAAAGACATCGCTCCCGGTGCTACCTTACAGGAGCTGAACGTGAGAAAGCCTGTAAGCGACACCGTGTCCATCGACACCATCGGGGGAGTGCTGAATGTATCTGCGCAGATGCTGGATTCTAATTTGATAAGTGTCCATGACATGCTTCAGGATGTCGGGATACTTATTGGTCGCAGCATCGAGCAGGCAGCCATAAACATGATTTTAAACAATGACAAGGTGCCGACCTATAACTATACTGCCGGTGACGACTCAGGAGTCACAATCCTCAAGGCCCAGGAGAAGTTCAAGGAGTCAGCGGGAAGTTATTGTAATCTAAACAGCATGGCAGTCAACTACAAGTCCCTGACCACCCTGAAATCAGACATGTTCGCAAACAACAAAAAGGTCGAGCCTATCGAGGTCATAAGGTCATATTACGGTGTGGACAATATCGATTTGTTGGGAACTGCTGTCTGTGACGGAGGATCTGAAATCGATGACAAGACCTATATCGGAATGGACTACCAGAATCCCGGAATGAAATTATTATACTCAAGGATTTCCGGAACAACCGTTGCGCCACTCGGACCTGACGGTGACGTGTATGATTTCTATCCGCTGATTGAATTCATGCGTAAAGATATTCGAGATGAACTGCCGATGTATACAAAGCTATTCATACTCACCTCAGTAGGTGTGCTGATGAATGCGCCTAACAGAATCATCAAAGGCAAGTTCAGGGCATAATCTCTTAGAGTTAGTGAAGTCTTCTCTTCACTAACACATTAACTCATAAATATGCAGAATGGCTATATTATATAAATAGGAGCTATAAAAATGAAACTGATTCTGGACAGTGAAAATTCACATCCGACAACAATAACGGTCAAGGGAAAGGAAATAACATTGCTTTTGATAGAATCCAGCATTCTAATCGATTCAACACAAATTGCAAAGATATTTGATAAAAAGGAAAAGACAGTAGCTACCAAAGTCCAGAAATCCGGGCTTGAGAAATACGAAACCGAAAACGTTAAGCTGCTTAAAAATTACGGACTGATGCATCCCGATGCCGTTAAGCCAAGGCCGTTTTATGACTTAAGACAGATTTTGGAAGGGCCTGCATATTATTATTTTGAACAAACGGATGAAACAGATCTGATTGATGTCATTGTACGTGTGGCTATAGGTAAGCACCGTGAATGGATTCATAACAGGGACATTGATGAATATTAACCTTAACATTGTATATTTTTTAAGAAAAAACTATTAAAATAAATTTAAAGCTTTAACTTCAGATATCTATCTATTTTAATCTATCTCTTCAGGTTCTATGTCTATTCAACAATTCTATTTCTTTATGGGATTTTTTAAAACTTTAAACTTTCAATAGCCATAATTTGACTATTTTAAATTCATTCATATTTGGAATAATAAAACTTGTTTTAAATGTTGTTCAGTGAATTTAAAATTTATATAACAAGTTTGATATAATATATATCAGTTAATGTTGTTGAGGTTAAACGTTGAAAAAAATATTCTTAATATTTTTAGTGGTTATTTTCATATTGTCCGTTAATGTGTCATTTGCGGATAATAATACATTTTATGTAAGTACCAATGGTAGCGATAGCCTTGGCGACGGATCTTTTGACAACCCTTACCAGACAATTAATTATACTGTAAGTAAGGCATCCAACAATTCAAATATCTATTTAACAAGTGGTGTTTATGAATCCAGTTGTGATATTGACAAATATATTTCCATAACTGGAGTTGGGGATGTTTCCATCGATGCATCTTCCAATCAAAAAATATTTAAAATAAATGAAAATTCATCTCTTACTATAAACAATCTTAATTTTGTAAACGGATTCGCCGATTTGGATGGTGAAGTATTATCTCCAATTGTAAATGAAGGAAAATTGACAATATTAAATTCCACATTCAATAATTTCACAACAATTACGGGCGCTATTAAAAATATGAATAGTTTAACAATCAGCAATGTTAAAGCAACCAATTTAAACATCAATAAAAGCCCTTATGGTGAATTTGTTACAAATATTGGCGAATGTGATATTCTAAACTCAAATGTCTTATCTTCAATATACAATAATGGAAATTTAATTATCAACGACTCATACATTGATACTTATCTAACAGGCATAGACTATGTCCCACAAAATGTCACCACAATCATCGACAAATCAAAAATAGCTCTTTTAAGACTTAAAAATTCAAATCTGGTCAACATTTCAAATTCAATAATCGACTGTAAAGATTACCACACGATTTCAGTTAACCGAATCAATTTATTCAATTCAACATTTAATCCTGATAAAGATTCAAAATATCCATTAAGTTTCGATGTTGCTAATCTGACTGCTGTTTCATGTGTCTTTAATTACATAGTAATGTTCAGCGCAAACTCCAACATCAACATAACCTATTCCACATTCAGGGATTATGTAAACACTGCATATTATTCCAATATTTACCTAAACCACAATTGGTGGTGTGACAACAAAGGCCCAAAAATCTATAAAAATGAATACTCGAATATTATCGCTGATGATTGGATTGTAATGACATTATTAAACGAAACCAGCGACATTATCAAAGTTGACTTTGCCCACTACACTGATGGAAGCAACATCAATGATTTGGAAAACCCACAATTATTCACTCCACGTTATGTTAGTGTAGAAACCGAAAGCGGACACTTCAACCAATCAACAGGATATCTTAAAAACTCCGTTTTCAAAGCACATTTAATAGATGCCAATACTAATACAATGATCTACGCAACAGCAGACAATCAAGTCTTAAGACTAGCTATTGGAGAAGGAAATACAAACTACGCATGGTATGTATCCGATACAATAGGCAATGATTATTTTTATGACGGATCACAGGAATATCCATATAAAACTCTCAAAAAAGCAATATCCTCAGCTCTTAGTGGAAATACAATTTACATCAACGAAGGAACATACACATTAAGCTGGAATGCAAATTTAATAATCTCCAAAAACCTGACATTCATAGGTCTAGATGGAGCAATACTTTCAAGACCAAACAACCGCAATATATTCATAGTCGATGAGAAAGGAGAATTAACTATTTACAATCTGACTTTCACAACATATACAAAAGATTACTACACCAATCCTTTAATCCACATAACTGGAGGTAATGTAAACATTAAAAATTCCATCTTTTATGACATTAGACAAACCACCGGCGTAATTTCAACAGAAAAGCAAGAAAGCAATATTTATCTCGATAATGTAACTTTCGACAATATTGTAGGCTCAGCAATTAATGGAAATGCAAGCAATATTCTAATTAACAATTCAAGATTCATCAACGGCTATGATGGAACTGCAGAAGACGGATCATACATCTCCGTAAAATCAAATTTAACCATATTAAACTCAAAATTTGAAAACAGCACACAATCAATGATATCAATCAACAGAAAAGGCTACTATCAGCCTGAAACATCCTACATAAATATTGCAAATACAACATTCATAAACAATAACTTGCAGAAAAAAGATTTCTTCGGCCTTGACATCGGCATTGGAAAATACTTTGCTGGAAGATACTCTGTAGTGGATAACTGCACATTTATTAACAACACCGGCCACTTAATATTTGCATGTGAAATATTAAACTCAGCATTTATTAATAACACCTGCATTCCGTTTGATACTGAATTCGGCAGTGGCACAATTGCTGCAAATTATCCGAAATCACTTATTGAAGCAAGCAGGTTAATTAACAATTCCTATTTTGAAGGCAATTCATATATTTCAAAATCATTTGAGGATAAAATAATATATGCTCCAAATGTTTATTATTCAACATTCGTTTCAAATACTGCAGCTTATGGTGGAGCATTGAACAATGCAAGTCAGGTACACTACTGTGTTTTCCTAAACAACACCGGAATTTACGGAGGAAATGACCTGTTCCTTTATTCAGGCAATTTGGATGCATCAAGCAATTGGTGGGGATCCAATCAAAAACCGGACACAAGCAGGATTCAGGTATTCATCGGAAATCTGACTATCGACAATTGGGTCATAATGGGTTTGGATGCAACACATGATAAGATAACCGCTACACTTGATACATTGCTTGACAACAATAGAAACTATCACAAGCTAAATCAGATTTTACCATCAAGGGAAGTTTCATTTTCAAGCACTGGAGCACTGATTAGTCCAGATAATTTAAAGTTATCTAATAATGCAGCACAAGCAATAATGCTGAAAAATACATCAAATGATTTTAATGTATATGCACAGATTGACAATCAGATAATGAGCCTGACAGTTTATAATAACTCCACACAAATAATAATCAAAAACCAGACATTTTACGGAAAGGACAATCTTTTCAATATTACACTAATCAACATTAACGGTCATAAAATTTCAAATCAGGACCTGAACATTCAAATAAAATCAGAAGGAAACGTTATTGACGCATACACTTTAAGCACTGACGTCAACGGTGAAACCCAAATCAACATCAACTATCCGATTGGATCATATGAAATAACTGTAACCTATCCTGGAAACGGATACTTTGAATCAACATCCAATAGGGCAATAATAAAAGTCTCAGACATCCAAACAAGATTAACATCATTGAATTATACATACTGGGGCAAGAACAATAAGTTCTATGCAATTCTAACCGATAAAAACGGAAAATATATTTTAAATGAAAAATTGACATTGAAAATCTATGACATGAAAAATAAGCTAATCAGCACAGCTGAAGTTAAAACAGGTCCTGGTGGACGTGCTGATATATTATTATCACTCGATTCTGGAAGTTATAAGTTAAGATGGGATTATTCAGGTAATGATTGGTATTCAAGCAGCTATTCCGAGTCTTACATTGAAATAAAACCGGTCAATACCTCCATAATACTTCCAAACTCAACAATATACGGAAAAGGAAACGATTATAAGATAACATTCAAAGATGCCTATGGAACATTAATATCTGATGAGACAATTTCACTCAAGATTTCAAACGCAACAGATTCCAGAACATTCAATTTAAAAACTGAAAAAGGAATCGCATCAATCAATATCAACCTGCTTCCAGGTGCTTACAAATTGGAGGCAACATACAAGGGCGATGATGTTTATGGTCCTTCCAATGCAAAAGCAACATTAACAATAAATCCAGTATTCATAACATTCGACTTCAACTCCCATCCGGAAATACCGATTAATGGAGTATTCACAGTAATCTTAAAAGACATGTACGGCAGGAAAGTATCTGGAGAGAATCTGACACTGGAGTTATATGATGATGGGCTTTTAAAAACATATACTGCAATTACCAATGCAGCAGGTGAAGCCGACTTCAAAATCGATGCAGCAGAAGGCAAATACTTCGGAATAATTAATTATGATGGAAATGTATGGTATGAACCGTCAACCGGAGCAGCCACAATAACAATAAGTCGAGATGTTATAATAAATAATGTCTACATCAACGCTAATGATTTTGTAGCATATTACGGTGAAAACAAATACTATGTTATTGAGTTCAACGACACAAACGCATACTCCCTGGAAGATAAAATCATCAATGTTTTAATTTCATCATCCGATTGGTCCAAGTCATTTGAAGTTCCATCCGATATTTTTGGAAAAGCAAGACTTCAGATAACACTTGACCCAGGAAGCTATAATATAACTTATAAATACTCAAATGATTATTATAATATTCATGCTGAAGGTTCTAACTCAATAGTTATTTATAAAATGCCAACAACCCTAACAGCGTCCAACATGATTGTAAATGTTGGCCAGGCACGCAACTTTGAAGTTAAACTTACAAATGACAAAGGAAACGGATTGGCCAATCTGCCAGTCAATATAACTATCGATGGAAAAAAATATAATCTAACTACAAATGCAAATGGAATTGCAAAAATACTTGTTAACCTTGATTTAGGCCTTCATAATGTCTCATGCTCATTCATTGATAAAAACTATGAAAAATCAACATGCAACTCAACAATCTTAGTAGTCGATTCAGCTAAAATCGCAACAAACATCGAAGCTAGTGACATTAATGGAGTCGAAAACGAAAGCATTGTTATCGAAGCATTACTAACAGACTTAATTGACAATCCAATAGCATCATCAGAAATTACACTGGCTATTGATGATTTGGATAACCTGACTGCATATACAGACAGCAATGGTGTTGCGAAATTCAACGTCAAACTTCAATACGGCAATTACAAAGCAAAATTGAACTATAACGGAAATGACATAAAATTGGAAAGCTCAAAAACAATCAACATATATGTTAAAGCAGGAGAAAATGTTACAGAAACAATACTCTTTGGAAATGACTGTGAAATAATAAATGGAATATCTCCAAATTACTTCGTTGTTTTAACAACACTTGATGGCGAATTTATCACAAACCAAACAATAGAATTCAAAATTAAAAATCAAAGCTATAAAGTTTTAACCAACGAATTTGGAAGAGCATATTTAAACATCCCATTAAAACAGGGATCATATGAAGTGGTTTCAACTTTCAACGGTTCAAACAACTTAACCAGAGCTTCAATTATTAATCATATTTCAGTTTATGGAAATGTTGTTAACCTATACTCACAGAACATTATAAAATCATATAATAACGCAACACATTACTACGTCGGATTAACCGATGCAAATAATAATCCATTAGCAAATAAGATAATCAAATTCCACATTAACGGCAAGTCTTATGAAGACATCACTGACAGTGAAGGTTTTGCCTGCTTTGAAGTATGGTTAAATCCCGGACATTACCAAATAACAGCCGAGTACAATGGCGAGTTTGAAGATGAACATACAATCGTTAAGAATAACATTACAGTTTTAACAACAGTTTTAACCAAGAATGTTGAAAAATACTGGAACGGAAAGACAATATTGTCAACAACATTCATGGACAGCAACAACAATCCTTTAGCAAATACCAAAGCCTACTTCATATATAACAATCAAATTTACACAATTAAAACAGACAAAAATGGTAAAGCTAGTCTAAATCTTAATATGGGAGTAGGAACCCATAAAATTATTGCTGTTAATCCTAATACTTACGAAAATAAAACATTTACAGTAAAGATATTGCATACCGTAATTTCTAAAAACATGGTAAAGTATTATGGCGATAAAACTAAATTCCGTGTGAAACTGCTTAATTCAAATGGGAAACTTCTAAAGAATACAAAAATTAAAATCACAATCAATAAAAAAACCCATACAATTAAAACCAATAAAAACGGCATTGCTAGTTTAAAAATCAATCTAAAACCTGGAACATACAAGATAATTACTTACAATACAAAAACAGGTGAAAAACGCACCAACACAATAACTATTAAATCAACAATAATCACAAAAAATAAAGTAGTAAAATCATCTAAAAAGACCAATTTCAAAATAAAGATTCTTAACTCAAAAGGAAAAATCATTAAGAATGCAAAAGTCAAAGTTAAAGTTACCAAAAAGACATATGCTCTTAAAACTAATAAAAAAGGCATTGCAACTTTAAACATTAAGCTTAAAAAAGGAACTTATAAGGTAATTTCTTCATATAAGAAGTTACAAGTTACAAACAAAATCAAGGTGGTGAAATAATGAGAAAAGCAGCTATCATTGCAATCGTTCTCGTGCTATTCGCATGTTTGTCAGTTAGCTATGCAGATGATAGTTTGGATAATGCAACATTAACAACCACCGATGAAGACGTTATTGCTTTGGAAAGCGATGATGTTTTAGAAGACACTTCAGAAATTTCAGTAACGGATGACAATTATGACCAATACTTTAACAAGTACACGGGTAAGCTGAATGATGATGTCGGAAGCGTTTCTACAGTTAAAATAGGTAATGTTACAGATAAGCTATTTACATTCGACAAACCAGTTGATGTAATGCCTTTAAGCGAAGATAGTCAAATCAAAAATGGCGTAATTCATTTGATTGAAGGCAGTGACGGATCAAGTGTATGTAATCTGATTATTAACAATACTAAAGGAGATGTGATGAAAGACGGAATGTCAGTATCTAAATTGCATGGTGTTTGGCTTTCAAACTCAAGCAATAACTTAATTTCCGGAAACACCATTATCATTGCAGAAGAAGAAGGATGCTATGCAATGCCTATGGGATATTCATCCAATAACAGAATTGTATACAATAATATAACATCCCATATTACTTCCTGTTTAGTAATGGGCTCATGCAATAACAATACAATTTCATACAATAGAATTAGAATGTTAAGTGTTAGGGATATGGTTACTTCGAATTTGATTTACTTTAATGGATATGGGCATGCTGATTATCAGGGTCCTGCCGACTGTGTTGGAAATATAATCTCCAATAATTATTTTGAAGGATTTTCAAACTCAATATGGTCCGTCATCGTTAAATGTGACGGAAAATCTGATGATACACAAATAATTAACAATACCATTATTAAAGGCCATGAAGGAATCCGTGTTCTAGATGATATACTAACAAATTATGGTATACAGGCTAAAAATGTTTTAATTAAAGATAACACGATTATTAATTCCACTTTATCAATTTTAACGGGGTCTAACAATGTGGAAATTTTAAATAATCATATTGTTGGTTTTGCACAAACTGAAGGAATATTTGCAGAGAACTTTAAAGATGGAAATGTTTCCATTCATGACAATACAATTGAATACACAGATTTGGGTACTGGGATTCATGTTGCATCAGACAATGCTGAAATTTATAACAACAAAATTAAAATTTCAAGATATGGTGATGGAATAATTATCGAAGCAGATAATGCAAAAGTACTTAAAAATGATATAAAAGTCACACAGGATACTGCAATAGGAATTCACGGTTCAAATACGGCTATAGAAAATAATGTCATATATTCATTTGGAAAGGGAATTGTTAGTGCAATTAATAGGGAAAGTGAAAAAGTTTATAATACAAAAATTATCAATAATAAAATTTTCACTGATGACTATGCGGTTTATATAGATGGATATGTCTTCAACACTACAATTAAAGATAATACTGTTGAGACAAATCAAAGCGAAGCATTCTACATTAATATTATTGATACTTTGGAAGATAAGCAACATGGAAGTATCGCTGATAATAATGTAAATGGTGTAATTGAAAATACAGAAACCTTAATAATCGATGACAGTAATTTTTATGATTATTTTGATGAAGATGGATATTTCACATACGAATTCAAGCCAAACTCAAAAAATATAATCTTTTTCACATTCTTGACAAATAAAGATGTTCATTTCACAGACCAGATTATCCTAACAAGCAACAAGATGGCTAATTTGCTTTATAACGTATCAATTACTTTTAGTGGCGACGCATGCGATTCGTCCATAAGTGATCTTAAATTCTATAATATAGACAAATCAAGCATAATTCTAGATGGTGTTGAAAATGTGGACATTAAAAATAACGAATTCACAACCATTGGAAGAAATATATACTCAATTTCAACAATTAAAGCGCAAAGAGGATGTGTAGGTTGTAATATAGTTGGAAATGACATATTTGTTACATCATCCTCAGATTATGCATTCGCAATTTCACTTACCGAACCTGAAAGCGTCATTGCAAAAAGATTCTCTAAAAACTTTGACATTTCAGACAACAACATTTTAGTTAAAACAACTGGTGTTGGCGAGGGAATTTACATCGACGCATTAATTGAAAGCGATATCAAAAACAATCACATTAATGTAATATCTGATGATTCAGCATATGGTATATCAATATGTAATGTTATGGGAACTCCTCATGATATCAACATAGATTCAAATGAAATAATACTCAATTCAAAAGAAATGAGTTATTTGGTAGAATTGTATATGGCGGATGATTGTAAAATTATAAATAACTACCTAAAAGCTAAAAGTAATGGAATCTATGCTGTTGCAGCTTATAGGTCAAATGGAATTACTATAGATGATAATGAAATAATTATCTCCTCAAAAGGATTGACTAGTTCTGGTGTTTCAGATGTGATTGGAAAAGGCGAGTCTGCAATTAATATTAATAGGGTTTCACAAATCACAAGCATTTCAAACAATAAATTTGATGTTGAAAAGGCAAGCGTTTTAACAAAAGATGGTTCAATCATTAAAAAATATGCAAATAACAGTTATGTTATTTCACCTTATAATTATGACTTGTACTTTAATAGTCAAAATAAACTAGTCAATGGCATTATTAAGGATGATGAAACTATATTATTTAAGAATTTCACAACTTCTAAAGTAATGGACATTAACATTCCAGTTACAATTAAAGGTTATGAACATTTAAATGAATTTAAGGCGGTTTTAATTCTATCCGGCATGGCAAATGATGCAAATATTTCTGGAATAATCTTTAATAATGCTGATGTTAAATTAGATGGTGTAAACAATGTAGCTATTGGCAATAATTCATTTATTTCAACATCAATCAAAGATATTGGTGGAACTAACAATACAATTGAGTCAAACCTATTTGATGGTTGTGATGTTCTTTTAGAAAATGCTTCAAATGATACATTCAGGTTAAATAATGTTTCAATCAGTCGTGATTTTATTAAAATTGTAAATTCAAGTAATTTTAATGTTTTATATAATTCAGTGAATGCATCTGGAAGCGTCATAATCTCTCAAAATTCTAAAAACAATTCAATCATTTCAAATACTATCACAATCAATGGTGATAAGGATATTTGTGCATATAAATCCATAAGCAGTGATGATTCAAATATTTTAAATAATATAATCAACTCTTGTGTTAGCTCAAATAAAGCCGTGATTTATGGTGATGATGAATCTAGAAACAATGACATTGAATTTAATAGGATTGTCTCCAGATCCGATGATGGGGCTGATTTTGCAGTTGTCTTTGATACAAAATCTGACTTGTCAAATGTTATTGCAAACAATTACTTAACTTCATCTAATGGCAGTTTATGTGGAAATGATGCCGTCATGGCAGTAAATGAACTGGTATGTAATAATACTCCATTTAATCTTTATGTTTCAGTTGATACTAATGGGAGCGAAGATGGAAGTATGGCTCATCCATACTCAAGTATTTCAAAAGCAATCGAAAATTCATTAAGTGGAAGCATCATATATGTACTGCAAGGTTATTATAATGAAAGCAATTTGGTAATAGATAAAAATATTACAATAACGGCTTTAAATAATGAAGGAAATGTTTATGTTGATGCTTTAAATGACCGTTTATTTAATATAACAAGTAGTGGTGCTTTGACTGTAAATGCATTGAGAATATTTAATGGATTTAGTGAACTTGGAGGATCACTATTCTATAACCAAGGAAAACTGATAATCAACAATTCAATGATATACAACTCATCATCATATTATGATAACTCAAATCCTACATTCACAGCTAACAAATACGCTTCAAATACATGGGACAGTCATGATTGCTCTAACTTAGGTTTAGGCGGAGCAATACTTAACTATGGTGAGCTATTGATATCATCATCTGATTTATTTAACAATTTTGCACATAAAGGCGGTGCTTTAGCTGATTTTGGAAAAACAATAATTAAAGACTCTGTAATTTCTGATAATGTTGGTGTACATGGAGGAGCCATATATACAAATTCAAATCAGACATTAGAAATTGTTAACAGTGAATTTATAAATAACTTGGCCATTACAACATTGGATTATTGCAGTATTAAAAAAACAGGCCAATTCCCACCATATTTGTATTTAACAAATTGTGAAGAGGAATGTGGTCATGGAGGAGCAATATATTCAAATACTTCCATGGATATTAAAGATTCATTATTTGAGAATAACACTGCAAAATCAGGTGGGGCCATTGCAATCCCAACAAAACTGGTTCAAGAAAGATTCAATGATTTAAGCTATAAGCAGAGTGATGATTTTGGCAGCATTGACTTAAATATTGAAAATTCTGAATTTAGATATAACGAAGCGAAAGATACGAGATGTGGAAACCAAACAATGCTTAAAAATCCAAATTCCTTGAGTGTTGATAAATATGCAAAAGGATTCAATGGTGGGGCAGTATTTGGTAGTTTGGATGAAATGCATATCTATAATTCATTATTTGAGCACAACACTGCACATGGAAATGGTGGAGCGTTATGTGTTCAAACAAGAGACTCAACAACAACTTCATCTAAATTCCTTAACAATACTGCAGGTGAAAGTGGAGGAGCATTAGATATATTTGGAAACTCACAGGTATTCAATACTGAAATTCTTGACAATAATGCTAAAAATGGTGGAGCTATACAATATACTTCCTATGAATATTATTCACATCTTCAAAATAATATGAATTTATTCAACGTTACTGTGGCCGGAAATAAAGCATTGGATAAAGGAGGTGCTTTTGCAAACTCTGGAAACTTTGCAATAACACATTCAAATATTTATGGAAATTCAGCTCCGAATGGTGCAACATTTACTGGTGGAGGAAATGTAGATGCACGTAGCAACTGGTGGGGATCAGTTGATGGGCCGGATGATTCAGTATGGAATTTAAACAATGTGAGATTTAGAACTTGGTTAAATGATAAGGTGAAATGGGATGCAGTGCCTGTTAATGATGGAGAATCTGGTAATGGAAATAATGGTAATGGAAATAATCCTGGCAGATATTATAATCCATCAAGTTCCACAGGTTCAGGCGTTAGCACCGGTTCAACATTATCTGGAAGAAACTCTAATACTAGAAGTTCTAGTGGTTTTTCACTTCCTGGAAGTTGGCCAAGTGGAAATGGAAAAAGTGGAAAACTTGATTTAAATGGTTATCTATCTAATGATGGGAAAAGTAATGGTAAAACAGATTCAAATGGATATTTATCTAATAATGGGGAAGGTAATGGTAAAACAGATGTGAGTGGAAATCATCTAAATCCAAATAGTTTAAGTAGAGTTAACAGCTCTAATGTTAATGATTTGTCTTCAGTTGGAATGAGTGCAAATGCGGCAGATTCATCTTCAAGTTCTGGAGGAGCAATGTCTTCAGGGGTTGATGATACAGTAAAAGCATATGAGATTACAAAAGAAGTTAATAAAAAACTCGATTTAGAAAATAATCTAATGAATATTATTTTTGTATTAATTGTATTAATGTTACTAATCATTGGGTATTATAGAAAATACCAAACTAAAGATTAATTTTAACTCATGTTAATTCAGTTTATCATTTAAACTACTGTTATTCATTATACTAATACAATTTTAATTCTTTCTATTTAAAATTAGGTAAACTCAATATGATTAGTGGGAAAAACGTTATTGTTGAGTTAATAGTTTACTTTATATTTTTTTATTTTATTGTAAAAATTTTATGCAATCTTTTTTTAAGCATATCTTTTCAATTTTTAATTATAATTTATTCAATTTAGTTTTAGAAATATTTAAGTATTTTTCCACATATAGTTTAATTATATATTAATTATTAATTAATATGTTGTAATTTTTTATAAAGAGGTAAAATCCATGAAGAATTATAGAATATTTATAATTTCTTTATTATTGTTAATTTTCATGATTGGCGCAGTAAGTGCTACAGAGGAAAATTCAACTGATAATTTAGAAATTTCGGGTGATATAAGTATTTCAGAAGAGACTTTGCCTTCTGTTGATAATATGGGGGAAGATCAAAGTTCTAGTTCTGATGATGTTTTAGGTGTAAGTACTGAAGATTCAACTAGTGATGATATTATTGCTGATGGGGGAGAATCTTCTCCGTACAAAGCTGTTGCTAATGTGACTAGCTATAATGTTGTGGTTGATGATGGTAGTAGTGTGAATCTTCAATTTTTATATAAAGAGGATGATTCTCCTGCTGCTGGTAAGAATTTCACTGTTTGTTTAGTTGGGCATGATGCTGAAGACAATGTTATTATTAATAACTATAATTTTATTTCAGATAGTAATGGTGTTGGTAGTTTCTTGATAGATGTTCCTGAAGGTTACTATGAGATTCAATCAATTTATGATATAAATAATTGCATTGTTCGATTACCTGATGGGGTTTATATTTCTGTAACTGTTACATCTACTATTCTTAAGAACACTATTGTTGCTGATAATGCTACTTTCACTGCTGGCGGTTCTATGGATTATGAGGTTAAATATTTGGATGAAGATGGTAATCCATTAGTTGGTGAAGAT
>NZ_OMWA01000026.1 GCF_900314615.1 uncultured Methanobrevibacter sp.
CCACCTATTTATTAAATTTAACTATTTTTAGATAAAATTAAAAATTCACAACTAATTTTCATCAAAAAATTTCAAATCAACAAAGTTTTTGAAAGAGTCCTTTTAGGTTATGAAAAAATATTTTAAGTATTGAAATTAAATATTATTCATTGTTAATTTTGATTTTAACATTCTTAATCGTTAAGTAATATAATGTGAATTATGGAACTTGTTGTGGGATTAGTTCCTCAATAAAATATATATTTTTTAGCTCTATTCTTCAGACCTTCATCAACTACTTTTCAAGAACATGTTTCTATTTCAATGGCTGCCGTTAATGTTAATGTGGTTCTGGCTCAGCTATCGTTAATGTTAATGTTGGTGTTAATTTAATCAATGATGATTTCTTTTGCTTTAATTATCTGATTTGAATTTCACATTAACGCCAATGGTTGTTAATGTTGTTCTTTTCCAAACCCTTGCATATACATGTGAAAACAACTTTTAAAATGGCAATCGTTAATGTTAATGTTGTTTTTAAAAAAAGATTTGTGAAATGAGTAAATATTCTCATTTCTATTTTGGTTTTATAATTCGTAGGATTTTGGTGGGTTTCCGGAGAAATCAGCAATAGTTGCTTTGCCGGTTACTGTGAATACTTCAAATGTTGGATTGTCTGCGGTTTCGTATAATGTTTTAACTAATTCATTGGAGTCTATTACTTTTTGTTTTAAGTCTAAACTGTCAGTGAATTCTACTTTTCCTGCAATTCTTAACCATGCAAATTCAGGAGTTGCAACAACCATTTCACAGTTAGGGTTTGCATCTAATTCTTTAAACATTGGTTTGGTGTTTGCTGTACAGAAGTATGGTTTTCCATCTTCTTCAAAGTAAAATAGTATTGGTCTTACTTTTGCATTTCCGTCAAGTCCACTGGTTGCTAAATATATTAAAGAGTTTTCTTTTAAAAATTCTATTACATCGCTCATTTTTTAAATCTCTTAATAGTTTGTTGTTTATAGTTTATTTTAAGGTATATAAATCATTTTGTAACCAGCAAGTTACTTAGTTACCATTTGGTGACTAACTCTATTACTTAATTTATTATATATGTATATAAAAAAAGATAATAAAATATTAATCATGACATTAATAAAAGAATTGATGGTGTTCAAATCATTGCAGAAATTGAGTCATTCAAAGTCACTACATACATTCAATATAACAGCCCTACCTATGCATCATGCAACTGTCCTAAAAAATACCAATGCAAACATGAAGTGGCTCTGATATACTATCTTATAAATCATTCTGAAATATATGTGAGGGAACTGAATTTAAATGAGATGGTTAAGCTGCAGATGAAAACCTGCTTAAAAAATTCCTTTTAACCGAACTTGAATCAGATAAAGAACTTAAAAAGAGATTCCTCAATGAGTTTAAAAACAGCCCTATTGACAAAAAGCATTATGATGATAAATTATCTAAAGTTTTCAGAACGGGCAAAGGCAGAGATTTCAAACTTCACGGAATTTATGATCTGGATGTGATGGAGAACAGCTTGGAGGACTTTCTCATCCATGACATTTCAGACGTATTGTCATCCGGTGAATATGATTTGGCCTGCCATTTACTCTCAAGGATTGCTGATGTGCTCAATGATGAGGTGGCCAGCACTTATGATTCATGGGATAATCTTGTTGACGAGTTTTTCGAACAAGTAGATGTCTTGTCCGCTTCAATACATCTGGATGCTGATAGGATGAATGATCTGTATTCAAGAATGGATGTTATCAATGATTTGTTGTGAGTGATAACTATTCAATCCTGAGTCATTTTTTAACGAATATTTTTCATGAAATTCACTTTAACGCCACAGTATTGTCATTAAAAAACTTCAAAAATTAACCAGTTAATATATATACTAATTAAAAACATATATTAAATTAATATTCAATTAAATTTAATTAAAGAAAGGTTTGATAATATGGTCAGATTCTCACAAAGTCTTGATGATAAACAAAGGAAAAATCGAGAAAACCCTTACGAGCAGGTCAAGGATAATCATCATTATTATTCTCATGAAGAAAGACAGCCTCATGTAGTCCGCAGGCCTACTGAGGATAGACTCTATGCTCGCCCACCTCAAAAACCAGTTTATCAGGAACCTGCATATCAAAGGCAGGACAATTTCTACAGACATCCTCAAAGAGAGGAAACTGAAGAGATTATTTACGAAAGACCTGTTATTGAAAGGGAATCTGTTAAACCTGACCTGTCAAAACCTGAACTTAAATTCCCTGCCGATCAAAACATCCAGTTCGGTGTTGAATATTCTCCAAATTCAAGACCTCCTGTAATAGGTAAAAACTACACAATCAGGTCAAATTCAATCATCTATAACGATGTGGTTATCGGAGACAATTTCAGAACAGGACACAATGTTGTCATTCGTGAAAACACCAATATCGGAGATGATGTTTTAATCGGAACAAATACTGTCATTGAAGGGGATGTAATTATTGGAAATGACGTCAGCATCCAGTCCAACGTCTATATTCCAACCAATTCTGTAATTGAAGACAATGTATTTATCGGACCATGTGCCTGTTTTACAAATGATAAATACCCTGTAAGAATTAATTATGAACTTCAAGGGCCTAAAGTAAGGCGTGGAGCATCCATTGGTGGTAATACAACATTTCTCTCCAACGTTGAAGTTGGTGAAGGTTCTATTGTTGCTGCAGGAGCTATTGTAATACATTCAGTTCCGCCGTTCTATCTGGCTATAGGAACACCTGCACGTATCAAACCGCTTCCTGATCATTTGAAAGTTCCTAACAGATTCTAAATTTATAAGATATTTAATTGCACGGTCAATATAAAATTTTTTTAAACATATAACTCTAATCCACAATTATTTAAAATAACAAATATAAAAATATTATTAATCTGTTGAGGATGATTATATGGCAAGCAAAGTTAATTCAACACCTACTTTAAGTGGTATGGATGCTGAAAAATTTATTGAAAAATTAAATACGCCTTCAACTGATGATGAATTAAGGTCTTTGAAAAAATCTGATGAAACATTTAAAAAAATTAAATATGTTCGTTAATTTTTTCAATTATCTGATTAATTTTTAGGAGATTAAGATTATGGCTCAATATAAGTGTAAAATCTGCGGTTACGTTTTTGATGAAGATAATATTGAAGAAGGATTAAACATTCCTGAAGGAACCAAATTTGAAGATTTACCTGCTTCTTTCAAATGCCCTAAATGTCGCATGGCAAAGGCTATGTTTGAAAAAATTTAAATAGTTTTATATATTACTAATAAATAAAGTAATATTAATCAAAAATTTTATAAGGAGATTGTTAAATATGGCAAAATTTAAATGCAAACTTTGCGGATACACAACCGAAGAATTCGATGAATTACCAGAAGACTACAAATGTCCAATGTGCGGCGCTACCGCTGACATGTTTGAAAAAGTAGAATAGGTGTTTCGGATGGCATTTGTCTGCAAAGTATGTGGATTCGTTTTAGAAGAAGACGAATTACCAGAAGATTACGTATGCCCAGTTTGCGGCGTACCTGCAGCTAATTTTGAAGAACAATAAGTTCTTCATTTTATATTTTTTCTAAAAATTGCTTATTTTTAAAACTAGTTTTTATTTTACCTGAGTATTTTTCAAATATTTTTTCAATGTCTCTTGCGTCCTTTGATACAACATCATAGCTGACCTTATCGGAATAGTCCTTATCAATGACTTCAAGACTGTTGTTTCTAACTTCAGTATCAGCTGTTTTTATTTCTGAGTATTCAAATGTTATAGTATAGACTTCATACTCTTCAATTTCAAGTATTTCAGCTTCGCCGATTGCTTCCATAACTGATTTTGAATATGCTCTTACAAGACCCCCTGCACCAAGCTTGATTCCTCCGAAGTATCTTGTAACTACTGCTGTAACATTGTGAAGCTCGTTTTTTCTTAAAACATTGATCATAGGTTTTCCTGCAGTTCCTCCAGGCTCTCCGTCATCATCAAAACCCTCTCCGTCACTTGCGATGTATGCTGTGCAGTTATGGGTTGCGTCTGCATACTGCTGGTTCAGTTTCTGTATGACCTCTTTGGATTCCTTTTTGGTTCTTGTCGGAACGAGAGAGCAGATGAACTGTGATTTTTTAACATTGATTTCGCTTTGAACTGCTTTTTTTATAGTTTTCATTGTACCATATCTTTATATATTTAATCAAATATATTATTGTTAGTAAATTTTAAAGGTGTTATAAATGTCAAGTCGTTCAGCTACTATATTGGTAATTTTTGTTGTAGCATGCGTAGCTTTTTGCTTAGCTAGCGTTTTTGGAGCTATGACCGGACCTATATCCATTTTGCCTAATGAAAGTAATAATGGAAGTGTCCTTGATAATCTGTCAGCGATTACAGATTCTGATGATAATTATGATACTTACGGATATGACCAGTCCAGTCAATCTAATGATTATAGTTCAAGTAGTTCACAATCAAGTGAGCCAACTGTAGAGACTACTACTGATCAGTCTTCTTCAAGTTCGTCTCATACGTCTAGTGAATCATCAACAGATGTAGAAACTACTATTGACAATAGTAAAGTTAGTGATTCTTCACAAAATGAAGAATCTGCTAATCCTAAGAGTAATACTAAATAATTTATTATTCTCTTTTTTTTCTTTTCAAAAATCTAATAATTTTTCAATATCTAACAAAACAGAGTTAATTGCCAGATTAAATAGTCTGTGTCCGTATTCTTCATCAACGTAAACGCCGTTTTCTTCAACGTCACGTGCACCTTCTTCAATGTTTGGATCATCTTTTCTAGCTTGTGTAAAACCGTACAGACCTACTTCTTCGTATTCTTTAACATTTGCCTGATTTTCAACTTCATCTTCATTGACAATCCCTAATACTTTAGCCATTGACAGCTCTCCGCTTCCTCCGTGAGGACCTTCTGAAGAGATTACCTTGTTGTTGAATGTTATTGCAAGACCTGTTTTATCTTCAATGTCCCATAATTCAGCTACTAAAGGTATATTTCCACCATGTGCATTGACAATAATGACCTTTTCAACGTCCAGGAATTTTTTAGCTGAATTCAGGGTAGTTATAACATTTTCCTTTAACACGTCAAGTGAAACGTGAACTCCATGGTCTATTGTATCCAGTTCGTAAGCAGGGAATATGATTCCTAAAAATTTGGCACCGCTTAAAAGGGATGACTGAAAGGCAATGTGTGCTGCGATTTTAGCGTCTGTATCTATAGGAAGTGCCGGGCCGTGGTTTTCAAGGTGAGATCCGAGGGCTATTATTCCGACTTTGTGGACTTGGGGATTTTTAATGTTTCCGGCTCTGTATCTTAGCTCTGCCATAAAACCACCTTATATTTCAAAGTTCCAGATATCGTCGCCGACATAATGTTTGGTTTCAACAGCTTTTCCTGAGTCATTTTCAACCATTTCTTCGCCGCTGATTAAACTTACTCCGATAGCCAGAGGTTTTCCGTGTGTTTCATCAATGATTAAAACAATATCTCCCGGTTCAACATTTTCTGAAGCCGCTACAATTCCAGGACTCATGATGTCTGCACCGTTGCTTACGAATCTGATAGCACCCATGTCCACGGTAACGGTTTTTGCATCGATTTTGTTTGCAAGTGCAGCTTTCAGTGTTGGAAACGGTTTTTCATCAATAATTATAATGTAAGGTTCACCATCAACTAAAATGAATGAATTAGGTTCTGCTTCAAGTATCTCAACATTTTTCTTGCCTTGAAGTAACTCGCCATATTCGCCTAATTCTGCTTTTATCTCTTTAATTTTCTTTTTTTTCAGGAAATTTCTTTTTTTAACTTTTATAGCCATGATTATCCCATAGTATTTTTATTGAATAATATTTTGTATTTGAAATTAATAAATGTAATTATTACCTTAAAAACACATCATTATAATTAATTTCATCACCCAGTTCAGTATTGACTAACGGCTTGTCATGCCATGCAAAACGTGTTATTGAAGTTGCATTGCTGTCACTCAGCTTTCTGATTGATGAGTTGATTACCCTAAGCTCTTGGGGTGTGAACTTGAGAGATGGAATTGATGTGGGATAGTATCTGTGGATTGTTCTTGTAAAATAGGGTTCCTTTCTTAAAAACAGCTGGTTTTTGTCGATTAGACTTTGTGTAATCTCTTTAAAGTGTTTTGGCTTTATGCCTTTTCTTGATTTGATATAGGTTTCTTTTGTTAAAAAATCGCCGTATAATTCGTAATAGTTAAAGTCAATGAAATACATCACGGTACACAGAACAGTCTTGCCTAAATTCGGTTTGTTCAGGCATTTGAATAGGATGTACATAATTAGATTGATATATTTCTCTTCGTTGATTCTCATTATATGACCTGATGATGGTTGGGTGCATAGACTTATGTCATTGAGTAGATAAATATCAAGTCCTAGAGAGCATTTGATAACTAATTTAAATAGTGGTTAAGCTAATTATTTATTATTAAGATTAATATTTCACTATTTTTGCTTAAAATAAGGTAACCTTTATATAGTAGGTTAGTTATAATTAATAGTATTAGTTTTAATTAGGTTTTGTCTTATCTTAACTTGATTATATTATGAATTTATTAATTCAAATTAAAAACTAAAATTTTTGATAATATAAGGTGATATAATGAGCGGACAAAATGTTCAAAGACCACTTGACGCATTAGGAAAATCTGTGGATTCTCCAGTTTTAATAAAACTTAAAGGAGATCGTGAATTTAGAGGAATACTTAAGAGCTTTGATTTACACATGAACTTAGTTCTTAATGATGCAGAAGAGTTACAAGACGGAGAAGTAACCAGAAGACTCGGTGTTGTACTCATAAGAGGAGACAATATTGTTTATATTTCACCATAAATATTATTTGATCATATTCTAACTATAGCTAAGGAGGTGTATCAATGTCAAAGGGAACTCCATCAATGGGTAAAAAGAATAAAAAGACCCATATCAGATGCAGAAGATGTGGTAGAAACACTTACCATATACGTAAAAAAGTATGTGCTTCTTGCGGATTCGGTAAATCCAAAAAACTAAGAAGATACAACTGGCAAAATAAAAAACCAACTACTAGGCAAAGATTAGTATAAGTTGGTTAATTTTGAAGATTATTTTAATAATCTTCTTTCAAATCTATTTTTCAACTACTTTCAACTAATTTATAGACAACTTTTTTTTAGATAAGCTTATATAACAATTGCTTTAATAATTTAGTTATAACTAAAAATTTTTCAGGAGGCTCATTTTATGGTAGATATAAATGATGTAGCTAAAGAAAATGATGTTAATTTAGAAAACTGTGTTGTTTTTATAAGAGGTAAAGATGATATATTGGCTGTAGACATTTCCAATGCAGGAATCAGACAAAGAAGTGATGATACTATGGGATTCACTTTCTCTTTATCACCAAAACAGGCTTTGAAACTTGAGGAATACTTCAACAGATTCGGGACTGGTGAAAAATTCTACTTTGACATTTCACAGACCGGTTACAGGCCTGTCTATTACAGAGGTCTGTCTCCTTTGACCAAGGAAATCAGTCAGGAATATCAACCTAAATTCAATATAACCTTATTTGCACAGAAAGCTATTGTAGAGCCGGATGATTCATATTTTGCTCCGACATGCGAGTGCTGTCAGTTCTGTCATATTGATTAAACGGTGCATCATGTCAGATTTTGAATTCTCAGACAAAATTACAATAACTAAAAAAAATTCAGGCCAGAGCATCGATCTTGACCAGAGTAAAGTTCACATCCGTGAAAATCAGAAGGGAATAATGGCTGTCAGCTATGTTGCTCCGATATTTGAAATAATGGATATAGAAGACTTTTTCTCAGACGTAATTGGTTCTGAAAAATTAAGTGTTGATATTGGTGGGTCAGGAGAATTTACAGTAGCATTCAGAGGTCTTGTTGATGGGAAAGGCAAAAATTTCCCTCAAAACATTGACCATAAGATTATTCTCATGCAGGTGTCAAAAAATCTTGATTATCGCCAAAATATGCAGGTTACCGGTTTTTCCAAATTTAAACTAAGGGATGAAATTTCCGATGATAATTAAGATGAATTTTCATAATTCATCTTCAACTGCATCCCATAAATCAACTGCCCAGCCTTGGCCTGCATCAATTACCATGTCAAGCAGTCTTACTTTTCCGTCACGTATTCTGAATAGTCTGTAGTCCTGCTGAGGTTTGCGGGAGGTTCCTTCCTTATTGCAGTCAAGGTATAATCCTTCGCTGTATTCTGCTTCAAAATTTCCTGCCTGGACAAAGTCTCCAACAAGGGAATATCCGTTTCTTACGCTTTTATCCAGTTCTTCAACTGTTTTTAACCATCCGCCCTGTGCTCTAAATTTTATGTCGGGATCGACTTTTGTTATTTCTTCTTGCCAGTTTATTATCATATTACCAAATCCTTTTTGATATTACTTTAATGTTGGTTAATATATAAACGAAGAGATAGAGCATTTGAGAAGTAATATTTTTATATAACTATTGTTATATAATAATTATATATAACTTTAATTTCATAATAATATTATTACTAACGAGTCTGAGCTTTTAATATGAATTTATTTGAAAAATTTGGAATTAACAGTAATAATCATGAGTTATATGAAACAGCATTCACACATGGTTCATATAGTACAGAGTATGGTCTGGATTATACTTATGAAAGACTGGAGTTTTTAGGAGACTCCGTTTTAAGTTTGATTGTTTCAGATTATCTCTACAACAAATACCCTAGCTATGAAGAGGGTAAGCTTACTAAATTGAGAGCCAACTATGTATGCCAGAATGCTTTGATTTATTACTCTCATGAATTGGGATTACAAGATTATTTGAAAGTAGCTGTTGAAGAGTCCAACCTGACTAAAAATGAGGTATTGTCCATTACTGCAGATATTTTCGAATCCTTTTTGGGAGCTATGTTCCTGGACCAGGGTATGGAATTTGCAAAGGCGTTTATCGCAAAATATGTATTTCCACATATTGATGATAAAAAGATATTCTTCAGAGACTATAAATCTGCAATAAAGGAATATGGCGATGCTGAAGAGCTGAAAATATCTTATGAGATAGTTAAGGAGTATGGAGTTCCTCATGATAAAACATTCTACATATCCATTCTGATTGACGGTGATGAAATGGGTATAGGCAAGGGAAAAAATAAAAAAGAAGCGGAACAGGCTGCTGCCAAGATAGCTATGGAAAAATTAAATATTGGTGTTATAAATGAATGATGAATCTGTTGGCATTGTCGAGACAAAATATCTGGATATAAATGATCCTATTCACTTGGATAGTGGTAAAACTCTTGACAGTGTTACTGTTGCTTATGAAACCTATGGTGAACTTAACAAAGAAAAATCTAATGCTATTTTAATTTGTCATGCACTAACTGGAGATGCACATGCCGCAGGATGGCATGAAGGTGACAGAAAACCTGGATGGTGGGAAATAGTAATCGGTCCGGGCAAAGCAATAGATACTGACAAATACTTTGTAATATGTTCAAATGTTTTAGGCGGATGCAAAGGAACAACAGGTCCAAGTTCAATTAATCCGAAAACTGGAAAGGAATATGGAATTGATTTTCCAGTAATTACAATTAAAGATATGGTTAAAGTCCAGAAAAAATTAATAGATTCACTTAAAATTGAGCAGTTATATGCAATTATCGGAGGATCCATGGGCGGAATGCAGGTTCTCCAATGGTTAGTGACTTATCCTGAAATGACAAAAAAAGCTGTTCCGATGGCTACAGCAGCAATGTCATCACCTCAGCAGATTGCTTTTAATGAGGTAGGTCGCCAGGCCATATTTTCAGACCCTGACTGGAATGACGGGGATTATTACAGTACAGGTTTAAAGCCTGAAAACGGTTTGTCTTTAGCGCGAATGATTGCTCATATCACATACCTGAGCGATGAGTCAATGGATATCAAGTTCGGACGTGAGCTTCAGGACAAGGACAAAATCAGTTATGATTTTTCAATCGATTTTCAAGTTGAAAGCTATTTGAAGCATCAGGGAGAAACTTTTGTAAAACGTTTTGATGCAAACAGCTATTTATTCATTACAAAAGCTGTCGATTTATTTGACCTGTCAGTCAACAACTCATTAATCGACGGATTTAAAGATATTAAAGCTAAAATTGAAGTAATTTCAGTCGATTCAGACTGGCTTTATCCTACAGAGCAAAGTACAGAGATACTTACGGCGCTTCATGCAAACAATGTTGAAGCTACATTTTCACAAATCAAATCCAACTACGGTCATGATGCATTTCTTTTGGAAACCGGTCAGCTGAACTTTATTTTATCCAAGTTCCTTGCAAACAATGTTGTCAGTGATTTGATGAAAGAGGTTGTCGTTACCATAAAAGAAAATGCAGATGTTCATGAAGCTGCCGAATTGATGCTTTCACGCCAGGTAACTCATATTCCTGTCGTCACTGATGACTACAAGCTTATTGGTATAGTCACCAGCTGGGATTTGTCCAAATCAATAGCAATGGATACCAATCATCTAAAAGACATCATGACTACAACAGTCAAATACTGTTTTGCCGATGATTCCATTGAAAATGTGGCAAGGATGATGGGTGAATATGATATATCTTCACTTCCTGTTGTTGATGAGGATATGAAGGTTTTAGGAATTATCACAACAGATCAAATTAGCCATCTTATGAGCTAATTTCAATTATTTTTTTTTAAAGGAGACATTACTATTTCTCGAAAGTCCAAATTTATTGATGGTGTTAAAAAGGGTGTTCCAATTACATTCGGTTACGTTCCGATGGGAATTGGCTATGCTGCAATTGCAATGAAAGCGGGTTTTACGTCCCTTCAGACAGTTTCAATGTCTGTTCTGGTTTATGCAGGTGCTGGACAAATTATTGCAGCTTCAATGGCTCTCTCATCTGCCAGCGTTATGGCAGTGATATTGACAAATTTTGTTGTAAACCTGAGGTATTTTGTAATGTCCACATGTGTTTTAAATAAAATTGAGGATTCGAATTTGCCTTTGAATATATTTGCTGCTCATGTGACTGTTGATGAATCATTTGCAATGTTTTCACTAAGTGGGGACTCATCAATATGGACTTATCTTGGAATATCTGTCACTTCCTGGCTTTCATGGATTTTAGGCGCAGCAATTGGTGTTGTAACACTTAATCTGCTTCCTGTAATTGTTACAAACAGTTTCAATATTTCATTATATGCATTGTTTGTTGCGATTCTGGTTCCGGCAATAAAAGAATCAAAGCAGATTGCTCTTCTGGTTTTGATAACGGCAGTTTTGAATATATTTTTAAGTCCGGTTTTAGGAAACTGGTCTTTAATTGTTTCTACATTGGTTGGTGCAGCTGTTGGAATGTATATTGTTGATGATGAATACTTGCTTTCAGGTGATGAATAATGGATTACGTCAGTTTGATTATTTTGGGTTGTGCAATAGTAACTTTTATTCCGAGGTTAATTCCGGCTTTATTCATCAATAAACTTAATTTCCCGCCAAAGGTAGAAAAATTCCTGAATTTAATTCCATATACTGCTCTTGCGGCTCTGATTTGTCCGGGAGTACTGACAGTTGACAATCAGCTCTGGTATATCGGTCTTATAGGTGCGGTCGTTGCAGCAGGACTTGCATGGAAAAAGGTTCCTCTTGGAGCTATCGTAATTTTAACAGTTGTAGTTTTAATTACAGTTTATTCAATTGTTCCTTTCTTCTGATTCAAGTTACAATTTAATTTCACTTTAACATTAACTATTTTAGGATTTGGATTTGGTTTTGAAAGGTGTTTGATATATATCTCTGAAGTTGAACAGGTCTTGTTTTGTAAAATCCTTGATGTTAATGTAAAAAACAATCCATTAAATTAAACTTAAAAAATCTTCTTTTAATTTAATCGACTTTAACGTTAATTATTCTGCAGTCAATATATGTGTGAAAAATAGTTTAGTTCCAGGCAGAGTTTTAGGAAAAACGGGTTGGATATTATGGGTTCTTAATTATGATTTTTCTGCTTGGAAGTGATATGTAACATCAAATGTGTTAATCAAATGTTACATATGTTAAAGATGCATTACCTCATATATAAATGTTTTGTTTTTAATTTTATCATTAAAAAACTTGTATAATCATCATAAATTAAAAAATAATAGTTAATAGTTATGTATTATATTTAGATAAATTAAATATATCTAATTTTTGAAAATTACAGTTATATTTTCTATTTTAATATTTTTAAATAAATTTAAATGAATTAATATAAAATAGTAAAGTTTATATACTATGTAATGTAAGATTAACATAAGTAATTATATTTTAACATAATTGCTTAAGTACTTAAATACTTTTTGCAAAAATGAATTAATTTGTGGATTACTATGAGAACCATGATTAAATATTTAAGACAAGAACTCAAAATGAGTCAAAAAGAACTTGGCGATAAAGTTGGAGTGACTCGACAAACCATTAATGCGCTTGAAAACGGTAGATACAATCCATCTTTATTTCTTGCATATGAGATAACCCAAGTTTTTAATAAAATGTTATTTAAAGGAGATCGAGAACAATACTTTGTTATGGAAGATATATTCATTTTCGATGATGATTACTATTAGGTGATAAAAATGATTTTAGACATATATAAAGATGCACTGGAATATTCAGCAAAAGACTGGAAAACCTTGGTGGTATTGGGAGTAATTTCACTATTCAGTTTCTTATTGTTACCTGCATTCATTATTACAGGATACAATTACAGAGTTGTCAATCAGGCAGTACATGGAATAATCAACGGAAAGGATCCTTTGCCAGAATTCACAGATATAATGGGAATGTTTGTTGACGGAATAAAATTCTTCGTTGTTCAGGTGGCATATCTTATTGTACCGGTATTGATATTCATAATATTTGCATTAATTGCAGGAAACATTGGCGGTTTCGCTTCTGCCGTGCTGATGGTTATCGGATGTCTGATAACATTTATCGTTGGTGTTGTTGCATACATAATGAATCAAATGGGAATATGTCACATGGCATACCATGACGGTGAATTTTCAAAAGCATTTGCATTTAAAGAACTCAAAGAGGTCGTTGATGAAGTAGGATGGTTTGAATGCATTGCAACATACCTCGGGCTGATAATCATTACTGTTGTGCTTGCAGTAGTTGTAACTTCAATTATCGGAATGCTCTTTACAGTATTTGGATTTTCCGGATTCATTTTAGGTGTTGACGCAAGCGGAATATTCGCTTTAGGCGCATTCCTCAACTGGTTAATTACCATATTCATTGTAGGACCGTACCTGAGCATATTCAATTCAAGATCTGTCGGATTACTGTACACAATGCAGATATAATTTGAGACAATGGTCAGTGTTGGGAAAATCCCTTCACTGACATTTAACATTAAAGGTGATAATTTGAAAACAAATTCAAAAGTCTTTGGTATCGTCATGGCTCTGCTTGCTATGTGTATTGTAATTTCAGCTGCAAGTGCAGTTGATTTGGCAAATGATTTCAAAAGTAATGATTTTACAGTTAAAGTTGCATCAGGCACAGATTTTACCGAAACAGTACATGTTTCAACAAATGACATGAATTTCATGATTTTTGAAAATTCAGACAAAAATTCCAAAGATGTAAGTTCAATAATGATGTTTAAAGATTCTACAGCCGATAAAAAGGAAATGAATACCTTCATTAAAGATTTGGAAAAGACCGGAGATAAGGTTGAAGAAACTGACAAGTATGTTGCATTGAAAAATACTCAAAAGCTTTCTGACGGCGATATCGGAAGTGATCTTGAAGGTATTTTCAGCATTGCTAATGATGTCTTTTCATCTGAAGGATTAAATGTTTCCGCTGAGGGCAATTCCGTTTCCCTGTCAGGTAAAAGCTTTGAAGTTTCCACACATGATGGCGAAAATATATCAGTCACTCCTGCCGGAGTATCCTTTTCAGGCGGTGCCTCATCAGGCAATGAAAGCGTTAATATTTCAGGGGACGTTAACTCAAGCATTAAAAATTGTGATTATTCAGTTTATTTGAAGAATAATAACGGAGTTTTTGTAATATCTGGAAATAATTTGGAAGTATTGAAATCAATGGCCGAAACAGTTTCTTTTAATGGGAATTAAACTTTTTATTCTCATTTATTTTTTTTAATTTTTTATAGAGGATTTTAACATGGTAGACTACGTCATCAAAACAAACAATTTGTCAAAAATATATTTCAAAAATAAAGTTGTAAATTCAGTTAATATGCATGTTGAAAGAGGAAAAATCTATGGACTTTTAGGTAAAAACGGTGCTGGAAAGACCACAACAATGTGCATGCTTTTAAATCTTACATATCCAAGTGAAGGGGAAATATTTCTCTTTGGAAAAAATCCTAAAAAACATTCCAATGAAATTTATCCAAAAATAGGTTCAATCATTGAAACTCCTGGATTTTATGAAAATTTAACGGCTTATGAAAATTTGGAAATCATTGCTAAACTGAGGGGAGATTATAATCCGTTCAATATCAGTTCAGTACTTGAAATGGTTAATTTAAGCCAAGCAAAATCAAAAAAATTCAAGGATTTTTCATTAGGCATGAAACAGCGTTTGGGAATTGCAGCAGCAATTATGCACAGTCCTGAGCTATTGATACTGGATGAACCCATCAATGGCCTTGATCCATTTGGAATTAAGGAAATTCGTGCATTGCTTAAAAGATTGTCCCATGAATTTGGAATAACTATTCTAATTTCATCTCATATCTTGAGTGAAATAGAAAATCTTGCCGATGTCATAGGTTTCATGGACAATGGCGTTCTGATAGAGGAGATGTCCAGGGATGAGTTATTCAATAGACTGGATAAATTTGTAGAGTTTGAAGTATCAGACATTGATTTGGCAGTAAATATTTTCAAAGAGCTGGAACTTAGAGAAAATATTGATTTCACAGTCAATGGAAATATAATTCGTTTGTATAGTCATTTGAACATGAGAGATAAGTTCAATGCAATATTTGTCAAAGCAGGAATTGATGTGAAAAAAGTAAATCTGTGTGAAGAGAATCTGGAAGAGTTTTTCACAAGATTCGTTTCTAATAATTAAAGGGGAGATTAGATGTTGACTTTTATAAAGATGGAATTTTTAAAACTTAAAAGATCCAAAATATTTTTGTTAAGCATAATAGGAGCCATTCTTCCGCCATTGCTCATGTTTATTGCTGTAACTTCATTTGATGAAGGGCAAACTTTTGAAGCATTATTCACTAATGTTAATATGTACATGTCGGCGATGTTTGCAGTCATGATATTTGCAATAATCATATCATATCTGTTTGGCAGGGAATACAATGAGCATACCCTAAAGACAATGCTGACTATCCCTGTGTCAAGAGGAAAGTTTCTGATAAGCAAATATGTCATGTTTCTGGTTTGGATTGTTATTCTAACAGTGGTGACAAGTCTTTCAACACTCATATTTGGTTTTGCAGCAGGTCTTGAAGGATTCAGTGTAAATCTGTTTTTAGACAGTTTCACTCAGCTTCTCTATGCAAATGTACTGTTATTTTTAACATTCTCTCCATTTGTATTCATTTCACTGCTGATAACAAACATGGTTCCTGCGATGATTGGAGGTGCAGGCCTGTCATTGGTCAATTTGATGGTATATGGCCAAAAATGGGCTCCATTCGTTCCCTGGACATGCCCATATTTAATCGCATCAGGGGAGATAACCGAATATGCAACAAGCATTAGTGTATCGTATAGCATTATTTTAGCCACTTTTGTAATTGGATTAGTGATTTCATACATTTACTTTACAAGAACGGATGTTTCACTTTAGACATTACTCTTCAAATGCTCTATGCATTGATTTAAATACTGCTATGTCAAAATATATTAAGAGGTGATATAATGAATGATTTTGAAAATCAAAAATTCTGTCAATCCTGTGCAATGCCTTTGTCAGATAATCAGCTCTTTGGAACCAATGCCGATGGCACTAAAAACGAAGACTATTGCATATACTGCTTTAAAGATGGAGAATTCACATCTGACATTTCCATGGATGAAATGATGAATTTTTGCATTGAAAAAATGGTAGAAGTTCACCCGGAAATGGACAAAAAACAGGCTTCTTTTATGATGAGAGAAGTATTTCCAAAATTAAAAAGATGGGCAAAAGATTAGTTTCCCATCAAACTTTTTTTTTCTTTTTGTACCAAACTATATAATGTAAAAAATAGTATATAGTATAGGAGTTTTAAATATGAAATTGTGGAATCCTATCGCTTTTTTTATTAGTCTAATAATGAGTATTATAATGCCGTTGATTTTTGCAACCCCTATGGGAATGCCTGTTGAAATCTGTTTTCTGATGTGGCCGGTCAGATGGGTTGTAGCTTACTTTTTAGTTAATCTGATTGTTCATCCTTTAGGACTTAAACTGGCAGGTAAAATCTTTGGATTTAAATTAGGAATGAAAACAGGACTGTGGAATCCATTGGCATTTTTCATAAGTTTAATAATGAGTTTCATTATGCCTTTGATATTCGGAGTTCCTATAGGACAGCTGCCTGTTGACATGCTGATTTATTTATGGCCAGTCAGATGGGTTGTAGCGTACTTCATTGTAAGTCAGGCGGTTAATCCGTTGGCATTTAAGCTTGCCGGTAAAGTATTCGGATTTAACCCTATGAAATAGCTAAATTTATAAATCTATTTTTCAATATTTAATTATAAGTTAGGAGATTTTGATATAATGAGTTCTATAGTTGGTTTACAGGGTAATGTTAAAGCACAAGACATCATAAAAATGTTGAAAGCCTCTAAAAACAGAGGTCCTGATGCATCAGGAATTTATCTGGATAAAGTTTATGAAAACATTGATTTGGATGAGTTTTGTGATGATAATGATTATGATCTGGCCCTTGGGCACAATATGCTTTCAGTCTATGATAAAAATGAACATATATCTAAAGTGCAGCCTGTATCCGATGATAATCTCATTCTCGTTTTAAACGGCTCATTGTATAATTTTCCAACTATCAGAAACTTCCTCTCCAAAGTAGGTGTTGAAGCTGAAATCACATCAGATGCAGAAGCGATATTATATTTGATTGGTTTTTATGCTGAAAAAATGGACCTTCTCAAGGCATGCTCTGCTGCAGTAAGATTACTTGACGGTGATTATGCCTTTGCAGTCTGGGACGGTGAAAACCTGGCAATAGTCAGAGATCCGTTAGGTGTAAAGCCACTATTTTACGCACAAAAGGACGGTTTAAACGGATTTGCATCTTCCAGAAATGCACTAAAAGAAGTCGGATTTAGTGACATTAACACCCTGAAACCTGAACATATACTCTATAACTGGGAAGATATAGCTCCGGCACAGGCTATTTATGAAAAGGTCTTTGAAGGGGACGTTGCTAAAATAGACAAGATGTTAAGGTTAAGTCTTGTTACAAGAGTTGCTGATTTAAGGGAAGTGGGAGTGATATTCTCAGGCGGCCTTGACAGTTCATATCTTGCCCTGCTTTTAAAGGAAATATCAGAAAACATACCTCTGAAAATCAAATTGTATGCTGTAGGTGTGGAAGGCTCAAAAGATGTTGAAGCCGCAATATATGCATCTAAGTTCCTGAATATGGACCTGGAGATATTCACACTGACAGAAGAAATGATACGTGAAGCATTGCCTGGTGTAGTAAATGCAATCGGTGATGATAATCTGATGAAGGTTGGAGTAGGTCTTACAACATATTTTGCAACAAAAATGGTGGCTGAGGACAATATCACAGTTGCAATTTCCGGACAAGGTGCAGATGAGCTTTTCGGAGGATATAAAAGATACCTTAAAAGCTTTGTTGACGGAACACTGAACTATGATATCCGTGAAGACATCTCCAACATGTATCATGTAAATCTTGAACGTGATGACGCATGTTCCATGTTAAACTCAGTAGAGGTAAGATTGCCGTTTTTAGATAAAAAACTGGTAGAGCTGGCCTTAAACATTCCTGACAACAAAAAAATCGTATCAATGCATGATGACATGAGAAAAAGCATTTTAAGAAAACTGGCATTTGAAGAAGGCCTTGACTATGAAATAGCATACAGGCCTAAAAAAGCAGCCCAATACGGGACAGGCATTGATAAAGTTTTACGTAAAAAAATAATAAAAGACACAAATCTGGCTCAGTTTTTATAAACGATGCTGTATTTTTTTCTTTTTAAAAATAAATGTATGATATTTTTTCCATAAATATTTTTCAAATATTTAAGTTGCACTGATGTTAAAAATACGTGTGCAATGAATAATGTTTTGCATGAATTTGATATAGTTTAATTTCTAAATGATATTGATTTTCTTTATAATTTTTAATAATTATTTTCTTCATTCAATTTAGCAAATTAATTTTTTAAGAATTTTTAAAATTTAATTAGAAAATTGAACAGTTATTGTCAGTTATTTTTTTCAAAGTAATCTTTAACTTTATAAATGGTAAAATACATAATAATAATATTATTTATTATTATGGGAGTTTATTTTAATGACAATCGAAAAAGATGCAGAAGATATTATAGAAAAATTTTCAAAAATTTTAGAAGACATTCCGGATTCAGATGAAACCTGGTACATT
Source organism: uncultured Methanobrevibacter sp. (assembly GCF_900314615.1). NCBI lineage: Archaea > Methanobacteriati > Methanobacteriota > Methanobacteria > Methanobacteriales > Methanobacteriaceae > Methanobrevibacter > uncultured Methanobrevibacter sp. The sequence goes on from NZ_OMWA01000026.1 coordinate 18,744, forward strand.
ACAGATAACTTGAATTTAACCCGTGGGGATGAATCTCACGAGAAAAATCCGGAAAAAATATTAAGAAATGCTCGTATTGACAAAGACGGAAATCTAGTAGTTAAAAAAGCAGATTGGACACATTAAGAGTGATTTAAATGAGAATGAACTTAGTTTTAGAACTTTTAGATATTCCTGGCCAGTTAGTTTCAGTACTGGAACCTATTGGTGTTCTTGGGGCAAATTTAGTCACAGTAATCCATAAAAGAGAATTGAAAAATGAACAGGGAATGGTTCCGGTTCACATTACAATAGAAGGCGAACGTGAAAACTTATTTAATGTTATTGAGAAATTTGAAGAGTTAGGATTTTCTATTGTTGAAATGGATGGTGTGGTCAAAAAAGAAATAATCAGTACAATATTATACGGCCATATTGTTGATCAGGATTTAAGAGACACTATGGACAGGATTAATGAACTGAAAGGCGTTGTAATTGTTGGATTTGATATTAAATTAGATGGTGAAAAGGAATCCACAGCATTAATTAACATAGAAACTGATTATGGATTGAAAAAATTTGTATTTGAAAAAATTAGAGAAATCGCTGATGAAAAACAGCTATTGATGATTAATGAAGTTTAAGGGATTATTATGGATGAATGTAAAGTCATTATCATGGGATTTGGTTCAGTAGGTCAAGGTGTAGCCAATGCAATCTCCATGAAAAAAGATTTAATTAAAGAAAAAACAGGAGTAAGCGTAAAAATTGTCGCTGCTGCTGATTCATCTTCATCTGCAATATCTGCTGATGGATTGGATGAAAAATTATTGGTGGAAACAAAAAACAATGAAGGAAACTTATCTACTTATCCTGAATTTGGTTCAGATAAAAACGGTGAAGATGTTTTAGATGCTGTTGAATATGATTGTCTTATCGAAGCAACTCCTACTAATATCGTTGATGCAGAACCAGCATTTTCACTAACTCTTAAAGCTTTTGAACAGGGAAAAGATGTTGTAACTTCAAATAAAGGTCATTTGGCTCTTAAATTTAAAGAAGTAACTGATGCTGCAAAAAGGGCTGGTGTTGAATTCAAATATGAAGCTAGTGTCGGTGGAGCAATGCCTATTATTAATTTCGCAAAAGAAACATTGTCCTCATGTGACATCAAATCAATTATAGGTATTCTAAACGGTACAACCAATTACATTTTATCAAGAATGACTTCTGAAGGTACTTCATATGAAACAACCCTCAGAGAATCACAGGAATTAGGAATAGCCGAAACAAACCCTACACAGGATGTTGAAGGTATTGATGCAGCTTGCAAAACTGTTATTCTTGCAAATTCCCTTTTAGGAATCAATGCTACATACAGTGACGTTGAAGTCAAAGGAATTTCAGATATTAACTCTCAAGCTATTGAACTGGCTAAAAAAGATGATTATTTAATCAAATTAATAGCTGAAGTATCTCATGACAATTTAAGAGTATCTCCACGTTTGGTTAAAAGAGGAAGTTCCTATGATGTTGGAGGAACTTTAAACATGGCTACAATCCACACAGATTTAGCTGGAGATGTAACTGTAATGGGACTCGGAGCAGGATCTATTGAAACTGCTTCTGCGATGTTGACCGATTTAATTAGTGTTTTAAAAAATAAAAACTAATTAATTTTTTTTACTTTTTTTTTGATAATATGAAATATGTAATTTTTATCCCTGACGGGTCTAGTGATTATCCTGTTGATGAATTAGATGGAAAAACTCCTTTAATGGTTGCTAAAACTCCAAATATTGATAAATTGGCTAAAGGTGGTTTTGGAGGATTTACCAACAATGTTCCTGCACAGTACACACCGGGTTCTGATGTTGCAAATATGAGTATCTTCGGATACAATCCTGCAGACTACTACACCGGCCGTGGGCCTCTTGAAGCAGGCAGTGAAGGCATTCCTACAACACCAAAGGATGTAATATTCAGATGCAATACAATATTCAGTGAAAACGATGAAATGGATGACTTTAATGCAGGCCATATTTCCACTGAAGAAGCAGATGAGCTGATGAAAGGATTGAACGAATACTTCACCAAAAAATACCCTGACTTTAAAGGCAAATTTTACACAGGTGTAAGCTACAGACATTTGTTCATTTATTCCTGTGACAGCATTGAAGATGCAGAAATACTATCCAGCATCAAAACAATGCCTCCTCATGATATTGCAGGTGAAAAACTGGTTGATAACTTATTTGGTGACTGTGAACTTGCTCATGAAATCCAGCAGATAATGTTTGAATCAAAAGAATTCCTAAAAGACCATGAAGTTAATCAGAAAAGAGAAATTCCTGCAAATATGATATGGCTATGGGGACAGGGAGTAACACCAACCTTGCCGAACTTTGAAGAAACCTACGGAATCACCGCTTCAGTAATAACAGGAGTGGATTTGCTTAAAGGAATCGGCAACTTTGCTGGAATGAACATTGTCAATGTTCCTGGAGCAACAGGATACTTTGATACAGATTATGAAGCAAAAGGAAAATATGGAATTGAAGCTTTAAAAGAAACTGACCTGTTATTGATTCATATTGAGGCACCTGATGAAGCGGGTCATGCTCAAAATGTTGAAGAGAAAGTCAAAGCTATTGAAAGAATTGATGAATTTATCGTCGGACCGATTATTGAAAGTCTGGAAGGTGAAGATTTCAGAGCTGCAATATTGCCTGACCATCCGACTCCAATAAGCGTAGGAACACATACCCGTGACGATGTACCTTTAATAATCTATGATTCAGCACGTGAAGGCGATGAATGCGAATCATTTGATGAAGAAGGAGTTAAAAAAGGTTCACTTGAAAATAAAAAAGGACATTTTCTAGTTCAAAGAATGATATCAGGAGATTTTTAAATGAAAGTTATACTTGTTAACGGAAGTCCAAACAAAAACGGATGCACTTACACTGCACTTACATATGTTGAAGAAACATTAAATGAAGCAGGCATTGAAACAGAGATATTCTGGATTAAAACAAAACCTATACTGGGATGTACTGCATGTTCAAAATGTCAGGAAAAAGGGGAATGCACATTTGATGGAGACGTCGTAAATGAGTTTGTCAAAAAAGCTTATGATGCTGACGGATTTATCTTCGGATCTCCTGTTTATTATGCAGGTGCAACAGGTTCAATAACTTCATTTTTAGACAGAGCATTCTATTCAAACTCAAATGGAGCTGGTCTTGAAGCATTCAAACATAAACCGGCTTCCGTAATATGTTCTGCAAGAAGAGCAGGAACAACAGCAACTTATGACCAGTTAAACAAATACCTTGGAATTTCACAGATGCCTATAATTTCATCATTTTACTGGAACATGGTTCATGGAAACACTCCCGAAGAAGTCAAACAGGATGCGGAAGGCCTTGCAACCATGAGACAACTGGGACGCAACATGGCATATTTCCTGAAATGTATTGAAGCGGGCAAAAACGAAGGAATAACTCCTGAAGAAGAACCAAAAATAGCCTTTAATTTTATCAGATAAAATTATGAATATTTTCAAGACTCCTGAAGGTTACCTGTATACAAACAAGGCATTGCTCTACCTGTTCATTCCTCTGCTGGTAGAATATGCTTTGGAATTTTTTGTAGGTCTTGCAGATTCCATTATGGTTGCATCTTTGGGTGAAGCTGCAATTTCAGGAGTTTCCCTTGTCGATTTTTTAATGCAACTACTTATTTTTTCTTTTTCAGCTCTTGCAACGGGAGGTGCTGTTGTAGCAGGGCAGTATCTGGGTGACAATCAAATTGATAAAGCTCAAAACTCAGCAACACAGCTGGTATGGTTTTCAACAATTCTCTCCTCAGTGCTGATGATTTTAGTAATCATTTTAAGGCAGGTACTTATTGGCGTACTTTTCGGACAAATTGAAGCCGACGTATGGCACAATGCGGACATATACCTTTATATAGTTTCCCTGTCAATACCGTTCATTGCAATATATAATGCGGGAGCGGCAATTTTCAGAACAACTAACAATGCAACCCTGCCGATGAAAATCATGCTGATATGTGATGTGCTGAATGTGGTGGGCAATGCATTCTGCATATACTATCTGGGCTGGGACGTCAGAGGGGTGGCCATTCCAACGGTAATATCAAGGATACTGGCTGCAGTTGCAATATTGCACTTTGCAGTTGATGAGGACTACAAACTGCATATTAAACGGACTTTAAAACATAAATTTGATACTAAAATACTTAAAAAGGTATTGCAGGTAGGTATTCCATACGGTATTGAAAACGGATTGTTTCAGCTTGGAAGAGTCCTGATTTTAAGTCTTGTTTCAACATTTGGAACAATGGCAATAGCAGCAAACTCCGTAGGTTATGCAATAGGAATATTTTCAGTCCTGCCCGGTTTTGCTATTAATTTGGGTTTGACAGCAATTATTTCAAACTGTGTCGGCGCAAACGATTACGAACAGGCAAGATACTACAACAAAAAATGTCTTATTATTGTTATTGTATCTCACATTGTCATCAATCTGGTGATATTTGCAATTCTGCCTTTGATTTTAGGAATATACAACCTCTCAGACCAGACTGCGGTAATGGCGTCTGAAATGATTATATGGCATGGAATTTTTGCAATTATAATATGGCCGTTGTCATTTACTGTACCTGCAACATTCAGAGGTGCCGGTGATTCAAAGACAGTAATGTACATAAGCCTTGCTGTAATGTTTACATGCAGAATTGCTCTTTCCTATGTCATAGCTGATTGGATGGGTGTTGGAGTATTTGGAACATGGATAGCAATGTTTGTTGACTGGTATGTTAGGGCTGCGATTTATATTTATAGATATTTCTCAAATAAATGGACTGAATACAGGGTAGTTTAATCTGAAAAATTTTTATACTATTGCAATTAAATTTTTAATCAACTGAACATCTTGAGGTTTTTATCATGACTGAACAGAAAAGTACATATGATAAAGTTGTAGGTTTAATAAACTTAAGCGATGCACAATTTAAAGTAATTACTGACAATCAGGCTTTAATAATGAAAAATCAGGAAATACTATCAAAACAGTTGGATGAGATTAATCTTAAGTTGGATAAACTGTTAAAATAGGTGTTTTGATGGTTCTTTTTAGAGGTGATGTCAAATCCAAAAGTCTGCAGAGAAGAACATCCATCAGCGTAATTCTTCCTGCCGACAATATTCATTTTTTACAGGATGCCGAAGAGATAGTTCCAAAGCCTTACCGGACATTATACCTTCTTCATGGCCTGTACGGCAGTGATGATATATTTCTTGCAAATACTTCAATTCAGAAATTTGCAGAAGACAATGGAATAGCTATTGTCATTCCATGCGGTGAAAACAGTTTTTATGTCGATAATGTTAATGCACATGCTCTTTACGGAGAATATGTGGGTCAGGAACTTTTGGACATTACAAGAAACATATTTCCACTTTCAGATAAAAGAGAAGACACTTTTATTGCCGGTTTTTCAATGGGTGGTTATGGCGCTATCCGAAACGGATTGAAATACTCTCAAAACTTCTCAAAGATTGGAATGATTTCAGCCGCTTTAATAACCGATGATATTGTTGGATATTCCAGTGATGACAATGTTTTGAGGTCCAGACCATTTTATGAATCTATTTTCGGTAATCTGGATGAGCTTGAAGGTTCAGATATGGATCCCAAAGCTTTGATTGAAAACTGCAGTGACATTCCGGATATTTTCATGGCCTGCGGTAAGGATGACTTTTTATATGATAAAAATACTGATTTTTACGATTTTTTAAAAACCAATAATGTTAATGTTGATTTTGTTGAAGCTGAAGGTGAACATACATGGGATTTTGCCGATAAATATGTTAAAGAATTCATCAAAACATTAACTTTATAACTTTTTTTTGACAAAATGGTCATTACTAAACCGAAATGCTATTTCAAACAAATTCCATAATTGGAAAAGCAATATGCAACTTATTTTATAAAGCAGATTAAATTTTTATATATTAGTAAATACTAACATTATAATGTTATTAATATTAGGAGAGGTTTCATTGACAAAGTATATTATTATAACTGGTGGGGTTGTAAGTTCCATAGGTAAAGGAATCACTTCCGCATCTATGGGTAGAATATTAAGATCATACGGTTTAAAAGTTTCAGCTATTAAAATTGACCCTTATCTGAACTGGGATTCTGGAACACTCAATCCATATCAGCATGGTGAAGTATTCGTTACTCACGATGGAATGGAAACTGATTTGGATTTAGGTCACTATGAAAGATTTTTGGATGTTGAACTTGATGGAATGGCAAACATCACAACCGGAAAAGTATACGAATCCGTAATCGCTAAAGAAAGAGAAGGCGGATACTTGGGTGAATGTGTGCAGGTTATTCCGCATATAACTAATCGTATAAAAGAAATGATTAGAGCCAACTCTGAAAGTGCAGATTATGATGTGGTTCTGGTGGAACTTGGTGGTACCGTTGGAGATATTGAAAGTCAACCTTTCCTTGAAGCTTTAAGACAACTCAGAAACGAGGAAGGACGTGAAAACGTCATGTTTGTCCATGTTACATTTATTCCCTACCTAAATGCAGCTGGAGAATTCAAAACCAAACCTACCCAACACTCTACAAAAGAATTAAGAAGTGTTGGAATAAATCCTGATGTTATTGTATGCAGATCACAGGTCCACATTGATGACGCATTGCTTGGAAAAGTCGCTCACTTCTGTGATGTGGATGCAAGCGCTGTTGTAAACACTCCTGATGCAGGTACAATCTATGAAGTGCCTTTAGTTCTTGAAGACAAAAACATCGGTGAGTTGATTGTCAACAGAATCGGTCTGGATATTGAACCTGACTCATCCAAACTTGATGAATGGAGAAAAATTGTCGAATCTCTCAGAATATCTGACCCTGAAGTTACAATAGGTATTGTCGGAAAATATGTTGAACTGGAAGATTCATATATCAGTATCCGTGAATCACTGCTTCATGCTGCTGCAAGCATTGGTGTTAAAGCTAATATAAAATATTTAAGTTCAGATGTTGAAGAACTTGACAAGGATGCATTAAAAGAGTTTGACGGTATTCTCATTCCTGGAGGATTTGGAGAACGTGGTTTTGAAGGCAAATTGGATGCAGTTGATTACGCAATTGAAAATAATGTTCCTTTATTCGGAATCTGTCTTGGAATGCAGTCAATGGTAACTCAGTTTGCAAGAAGAAACGGTTATGCTAATGCAAACAGCTCTGAATTTGATGATGATTTAGAATTCCCTGTTATTGATATGATGGAAGAGCAAAAGAAAATCAAAAACATGGGTGGAACTATGCGTTTAGGTTCATATGACTGTAAAATCATTGAAGGAACTAAAACTTATGATGCTTACGGTGAAATCGATATTGAAGAACGTCACAGACACAGATATGAATTCAACAACGATTTCAGGCAAGACTTGCAGGAAAAAGGTTTAATAATTTCCGGAACCAGTCCTGATGACTTTTTAGTTGAAATTGTAGAAATTCCAAATCATCCATGGGCTGTTGGATGTCAGTTCCATCCTGAATTCAAATCAAGACCTAACAGGCCTCATCCATTATTTAAAGCATTTTTAGAAGCTATTTATAAGTTTTCTAAAAATTAATTTTTCTTTTTTTGTACAATATTACAAACTAAAATCAATTTAACGAGTTGAATTTCTATCTAATTAATATTATAGTTTGTATAATCTATAATCATGAATTTCAGTGTAGTTTTTTTAATTCAGATTATAGTCATAATTTTATTTTCCATTCTGGCATCAATTTACGATGTTAGGAAGGGTTTTGTTCCCGACAGGTTAAATTATTTTTTGATAATTTTTGGTGTATCTTCGAATTTAATTTTAACATTATTTACAAGTAATGTTAAATACGTTTTAGCTTCAATTATTTCAATGGTTATCACCTATGTTATAGCTTATATGTTATGGCAATTGCATATGTGGGGTGGTGGTGATGTAAAATTATTCACTTCAATCGCTACAGTTATACCATTTGGTTTAAATGGGGAATTTTTCAATGTTTTTCCTCTGCTGTCAATTTACCCATTTGCATTTACGGTAATATTTAACAGCATTCTGGTTTCATTTCCTTTTCTGGTTATATTTACAACCCATTTGATTCTAAAAAACAAAGCTGTTAAAAATAATGTTGATTTGCTGGTAAATGTCTTTAATTATCAGTCTTTAAGGACGCTTATAAAAACAACACTTAATAAAACTGTCATGGTAAAAGATCTTAAAGAGGGAATGATTGTAAACAAGTACAGTTTTAATGATGAGCATATCTGTGAACTTATAAAAGAGTCAGAGGGCAATTTAAAAGTTTATGATAGTCCTGATGATAATTATAAATATTATTTCAAATCAAAAAGTGCAGGTGGTCTCACTGATAAGGACGTGACTCTCCTGAAGCTTTTATGCCTTCAGAAATTTATCGCAAAATCAGTTTGTGTAAAAATTTCATTTCCGTTTACTCCTTCAATCCTCGTAGGGCTTATTATTGCATTGAGTTTCGGTGATTTGATGATGCTGATTACAAAACATTTTGTGCTGGTGATATGATGCTGGATGACAGAGGACAGGTGTCTTTGGAGTATATTCTGATATTTGCAGTATCTCTGATAATTTTAATTGCATTTACAATGCCTTTTTTAAATGAAACAATGTCAGATACATTTGATGTTAGCGATTCTTTAAAAACAAAGGTGGATTTGTCTAAAATAGCAGATGCGATTAAACATGTTTACGGTGAGGGTGAAGGATCAAAGCAGACAGTAAGCATTGATGTTTATAAGCCGGTTAAGATTGATGTTTCGAATAATCAGATTTCATCAAAAATTAAGTTAAATAATAATCAGTATAAAGTGGAAAAAATAAACGTTCACTCCAAATTAAAAACAGGCACATTTAAACTTAACAAGGGAAAAAATTCTTTAGTTGTTGAATGGCCTGTAGGAAATGAAAACATGATATTGTATGCTGTTTAGTCTATTTTTCATACAAAGCTATTTAACTACTTAATTTTAAATATTTAAATTAATAGAAAATGGCGTGTGAATTTATGGATATTATAATTGCAATAATATATATCGTATTATTTATAATAATGATGGTATTTGTTTTTTCCATAGGTATGATAAGACACTATATGCCTAAAAGAGAACTTGCTTTAGTGCTTGTAGTGGCTTTTTTAATCGGTGCCATTGGAGGAGCATTCTTTTTAGAACCTATATATGAAGAACTGCCTTCCGTAATGAGTACGGTTGAGAAAAATGTACCTGGAAATGAAGAGACATTATATCTGGATTTATCATCATCTATAAATATGGATGAATTAAAAGACACTTTGTCAAAAACTGAAGGATTTGTTTCATTTAAAGAAACATCTATTACGATTCCACTTTGGAAACTTAATGATAAGGAAATCGAATACTTCAATTACGTTTTAGGAAATATTGATTCTCATTTTAAACATTATAATGTTACTAAAGACGGAAAACTTCAAATTGAACTTGAAGAAAACTATTCTTCTTATGATGCTTTAAAATCATTCTCAGACTGGTACAAATTAGTTTATGGAGGTTCTATTTCTTATGCACAGGTTCATGCTGAGCTTGTAGTTTCATCATCTTCAGTAGAATCGTTCCAGCAAAAATTGCTTGATTATGGTGTTGTGCCAAGTAAAATGGATGGACCAGTTCAAAACAGTATCAACAATACAAACAGCTCAATGCTTCCGAATTATCAGTTTGTTTTAATTACTGGTGTAGTCGGTGTTATTGTTGCCGTGCTTGGAATTTACTATGATTCCTTTGGAGTATTTTCCAGAAGATTTAAAAGATTTGTAAGGGAAAAACGTAAAAGGTAAAATTTATGAATGCTTGTGTATTGTTTTCGGGCGGAAAGGATAGTACAATGGCACTGTATTATGCTTTAAAAGAGGGAGAAGATGTCAGATATCTTCTTTCCATGAAATCCCGCAATGATGAATCATATATGTTTCATGTTCCGAACATTCATGTAACCGATTTGCTTGCAGAAGCCCTTGATATTCCGATAATGTCTGTTGAAACTGACGGAATTAAGGAAGAGGAACTCAAGGATTTGAAGCAGGCATTTGAAAACCTTAAAAAATTGGGTGTGGAATGCATATACACAGGCGCACTTTACTCACAATATCAAAAATCAAGAATAGAAAAACTTGGAAGTGAGGTAGGTTTAAAGATCATTTCTCCATACTGGCATGTTGATGAACTGGAGTATATGAGAGAAATTGTTTCTTTAGGCTTTAAAATAATCATCAGCGGTGTTGCCGCATGGGGTTTGGATGAATCCTGGCTTGGAAGAATAATCGACGATGAAGCAATTGATGAGCTTGTAGGGCTCAATGAAAAATATTATGTTGACATTGCTTTTGAAGGCGGTGAAGCCGAAACTTTAGCCGTTGACGGACCTATTTTTAAAAAGAGATTAAAAATTATAAAAGATAGAAAAGAATGGCACCGTGACAGTGGTGTTTACATTATTGAAGATGCCATTTTGGAAGAAAAATAATTCTACAGTCCGATATCATTTAAAAATTCATCAACTTTTTCTCTGTAGCTTTCCATATCGCTTTCATTGATGATGAGCTTATCTGAAAGTGCAACAACATCTCCGATTCCGAAACCCAGTTCGGTCACATCCCTTTTATGGAAACCTTCATAATCCTGGGAGTCATCTTCTCTGTTTCTTATTTTCAACCTTTCAAATCTGAGAGTTTCATTTGCAAAGATTGACAGAATAAAGAAATCGCTGAAGTTTTCCTTAAACATTTCCACTTCATGCAGGCTTCTTATTCCTTCAATTATTATAAGCTTGTTGTTTTCATCTTCTTCCAGTTTTTTAATCTTTTTGATTGTCAGTTCGGAAACGATGTCATTTCCAAATTCCTTTCTCAAATTGACTGCGGTTTCCTTTGTACTTTCTCCTCTTTTTTTGGCTTCTTCTCGTATAATGTCGCCCATACTGACGATAATTGCGCCTCTTTCGGTTGCCATTTCAGAAACTAAAGCTTTTCCAGATCCAGGTAAACCTGATATACCCATTACTTGCATCATAACCCTCTTTTAATATGTTCTAAACTTTCTTTAAGATTTTCATCATTATCAAATTCATTAACCATTTCCATTAAATCTTCTCTTTTCTGTGTCTTTAAGTCTTCGGCTATTTTTGTCATAAAAGGAATGGCCCTCACTATATTGTCCATTATTGAAACATCTGACATTTTTGAAGTTCTTGAAAGAGGGTTTAAATCAATGGTAATTATATTTTTTCCACTTTTTTTAAGTATTTCTGCTCGATCTCCATCTTCAAGAGGAATCAAAATTGTGTCGGCGGTATATATTCCTGTTTTACTGGCTGATGCACGATTGTTAGGGATATCGTTTAAATATTCTATGTCGTCATCCAGACTGCCCAGAATTTCAGGATATCCATGGTCTTTGTATAATTTTGTAAGTAGTCTTACTCTCTCATCAGTCCTGTAAAAAAGATTTATTTCAATTTTAGCGTTAAGTACTTTGGCTAAGTCAATCATTTCATCAATGGCTAAAGCTGTTGCATTTCCATTGACTGAAATAACTGGATTATTTGATAAAAGTAATGCTGCAACGGCAACGTACATTGCTCTTTTTGCAGGGTAAACTGTGGTTTCTCCAATTAAATAATCAAAAGCTTCTCCTCTTCCATGGGCAATCATTGCAGAATCTGCAAGATAACCTTCCTTTGAAGCTTTAACGATTTTATCTCTAAGCAATAATGATTCATAACGTGGATGAGATTTTGGTATCATTTTCTATCTCCTTATTTTAAATCTATACTCATCTGGGCAAGATAGCCTAAGAATGTTGTAATCAGTAATGTCATCACGATTGTTGAAGTGATATGAAGGGAATAATTCATAAAAATCAGATTTCTATAGGAAGTTCCGATTAAAAATATATTGTCCAGAATTAAATCTATGATTATAAAAATGACTCCGAACATAAATCCTTCTATAACTTCATTTTCATTTATATTTCTGATGTATAGTATTCCAAAAAAGCCGATTAGTATTATGGACAGTATTGGAACTATGACATTTACTTCAGGAAGGCTTTTTGTAAAAAAAGGATTTAAAATATATGTTCCTATGTTTAAAAAAATCCATATCAGAACTCCATAGACAATAGCTAATTTCAATTTCATAATCAAACCTTATATTATAATTATGTATGAAAATCTTATAAGTTTTTCTAAATTGGAAATTTTTCAAAAAAAGAGTAAATTGGATGGTTAGGTAGCTTCGTGTTTGCTACCTAACAACTTGTTTTTACAAGCTTTTAGAGAAATGAATTTTAAAATTTGGCTGTTTAATCTATCTCTCTGGCTACATTGTAGCCAAATTTTATATATGTTTTTATAGTATATAAATTTACTTATAATTTATAAAAAATCAATTAAACTTTATAAAAAAATTATATATAATTTGATAAACAGAAATTAATCTGAATGACAGGCTATGACGAAATGGAAATGTATCTAAGAAAAGTTCTTTCAAATTCGATTTCTTCTGCAAATCCTTCCAAGGAAGCTAAACAAAAGGCGAGAAAACTTTCACCATCTTACTTTGAAGATTACAAGCAAAGGCTTCTAAATGAGTGGAGCGGTAAAAATGTGGAGGATATTGATAACTCTGAAGTTATTTCAACTTCCTTTGGAGATACATTAAGGATAACTCATGAAGAAAAAATCGATTTTAAGATTTCAGACAATGATTTTAAAAATCAAATCAACAGAAATCTTAAACTGCTTCCTAAAATCGGTTTGAAAACCGAGCAAAATCTTAAAAATAAAGGATACACAACAATAGAATCCTTGAAAAATCATGACAGGTATGCAGATATCGCCACCAAGTTTGCAAGTCGGATTGAGGATATGTCATATGCTGAAATCATTGACCTGTTGGATACTAATCGTTATAGCAAAAAATGCAGAGACAATATAATCAAATCAATAAGTCTGACAGATAAGGAGAACTTCAAATTTATGGATATTGAGACATTAGGTCTTTCCAATGTTCCATTGATACTGATAGGTGTTGCAGAAATCAAAAAAGATAAAATAATTACTTCACAATACTTTTTAAGACGTATTTATGAAGAGCCTGCAGCTATCGAGGCATATCTTTCCCATCTCGATGAGGACTCTGTACATGTCACATTCAACGGAAAAAGCTTTGATGTGCCTTTTATCAGAAACCGGTGTTTATATAATCGGGTCAGGCTTGACTACAGGCTGCCTCATTTGGATTTAATGTATTTTGCAAAAAACTTATGGTCTGATAATCTTCCAAACTGCAGACTGCAGACTATTGAAAAAGAACTTTTCGGTATTGAAAGGCAGGGTGATGTTCCAGGACAGTTCATTCCCGGATACTACAATACCTACATATCACAGGACAATATCGGGCCAATAGTTCCGATTATAGAGCATAACCGTCAGGATATTGTTTCATTAGCATATTTTCTGGAGAAAATGTATGAGGATGTAAATTAAAATGGGATTTTTTGACAGATTTAAAAATAAAGAAGAAAAAAAGCAAAAAGCAGATATTCCGGATGAATCACAGATTGACCCGGAACAGCTGGCTTTAAAGGAAATAGCAGTCAACAGTAAAGACAGAAATCAAAGAGCAATCGCAGCAGACAGCATAACTGACCAGTATGTTGCACTTGATATAGCAAAAAATGTTAAAGACCGTGCTATCAGACTTATAGCAGCAAATAAGCTTAAGGATGAATCTCTTTTATGGGATGCTGCTGAAAACTCAAAATTCTTTGACGTTAGAAGTTTTGCCTATGAAAGGCTGGGTGAGAACAACAAATCAATATCTGAAATCGTGAAAAATACAAAGAAAAACAGGAATGTTGATGAAATATTTGAAAAGATTGTTGATGAAGAAACTCTCGAAGACATAGCAATCAATGCAATCGATAAAAATTACAGAAGGCTGTCTCTGGAAAAGATAGAAAGTCCTGAAATTTTATACAATCTGGTTTTTAAGGCCAACGATACATCAATTAGAAAATCCGCAATAAACAAGGATAAATTTGTAAGCGAGGACATTCTTCAAAAGGTAGCTATTGAAGATAAGGACGAAGCAGTTAAAATTGCTGCTGTCAAAAAGATTAAAAATGAGGAAACACTTGCAAAGATTGCAATAAATGAGGATAACGCCAAAATAAGATCACTGATATTTACAAAAATAGAAAATGTGGGCATCCTTAAAAATATAGCTTTGGATTCTGATAAATCTGACGTAAGGCTGGATATTGTAAATAAACTGGATGATGAGGAATTGTTAACACAGATTGCCTTAAACGACTGCGATAAAATTGTCAGAAGTGAAGCTGCTAAAAAACTCACAGATGAAAAGGTTTTACTTGATATAATCAACAACGATGATGACAGGTTTGTAAGACAGATTGCCGTTAAAAACATTAATAATACTCAGGAATTAATAAACATTGCATTAAATGATGAAGACCAGTTTGTAAGAAACCATGCTATGTCCAATCCTGCTTTAAATGATGAAAAAGATTTTACATATATTGCAATCAATACAACTCATGAAGAAGTGGCGCTCCAGGCAATGGAACACATAACTGATGAGAATAATTTCATTGATATTCTAAAAAATGCAAAGTTGGATAATATTAGAAAATCCACATTGGATAACATTGACGATTTGGAAACATTAATCAGAATAGTTCTTGCAAATGAGGATGAGGAATTCTCACTGAAAGCATTGAATAAAATCAAAGTTGAAAAATGCCTTATTAAAATATATGATCAGGGAATATCTGAAAAAATCTCTGTCAGAGCAGTTTCATTAATAAGAAATCAGAAGGAATTGACTAAAATCGCTCAAAACGATGACTCATGGAGAGTCAGGGAAGCGGCCTGTAAAAAAATAGTAAGTAAAAAAGTATTAAAGGACATATCCATTTCCGATGAAAACGAATATGTCAGAGCAGTGGCCAAAAAAAGAATGAAATTATAAGTAAAATTCAGGTTCTTTTCTCTCACTGTTTGCATTTTCAAATTCAGGCTTTTTGGCTTCAAAAGCTTCTCCTGAAAACATTCTGGCATCTTCAGGACAGATATGAATACATGCGCTGCATCTTGAGCATAAGTCTAAATCAGTATCAATCGGATCATCGTCCGGAATTGCATTTTCAGGACATGCTGAAACACAGTCATAACAGAATGCGCATAATGTTTCATCACAGCTTACGGTAAATGGTAACTGTTTGTAGTCCACATAAGGTCTGTTTCCAGGAATCTCAGAGCTTAAACCTTCACCTGATTTGATTTTTTCTGCGCATTTTTTAGCAAAATCATTAATCTTTTCAAGATCATCGAAATCAGGTCTTCCAACTGCAACACCATCAAAGATTGAATGGTGACTGACGGTTGAAGCTGCGGCAACAACATTGAAGCTGTTTTCTTTAAGCAAATCCACTAACTCAAGAAGGGCATCTGTAACATGAGCATTACCATAGTTTACAACAGCAATTGCAGGTGTGTTGTCTCCTTTGATTTTTTCCAATCTTTCTCTTGCGGTTTTAGGTATTCTTCCTGCAAAAACAGGCATTCCCACTACAGCAATGTCATCAGATGAAAACTCTTTTTCGCTGTTGAAATTCAATAAATCAAAACTCTCTTTTTTGTAACTGAAATTATTTGCAATTTCCTCAACCACTTTTTTAGTTGTAGATGAAGGACTGAAAAATATTTTTTCTATATTTGCCATACTCTCACCGTATTAATCATTGTTTTTAAATGCATTTAAATTTTTAGAGTTAACTTAATTATTCCATGAATAGAAATTATTTAATATCATTAAAACAAAAAAATTATTTGGTGATACGATGGAATTAATGAAAGAGCTATCTTTAGCACCAGGGGTATCTGGTTCAGAAGAAGAAATAGCTAAAATTATTACACGTGAATTAGAAGATGTAGCTGATAAAATCGAAATAGACAGTATGGGAAACTTAATTGCTACAAAAAAAGGTGAAAAGAAAGCACCTACAGTAATGCTCGCTTCCCATATGGATGAAATTGGTTTGATGGTTAGATACATTGACGATAATGGATTTATTAATTTTTCAACAATCGGTGGAATTAACGACCAGATGTTAATGAATCAAACTGTAACAATACATTCCTCTGTTGGAGAAGATGTTGTTGGAGTAATCGGTTCAAAACCACCTCATGTAACAACTCCTGAAGAAAGAAACAAGGTTGTCAAAGCTAAAGACATGTTTATTGATATTGGAGCAAAAGACAAGGAAGAAGCTGAAAAGATGGTTAGAGTCGGAGACAAAATGACCTTCAATTCTTTATTTGTCGAATATCCAAACAACAGAATCATGGGAAAAGCTTTAGATAACCGTGTCGGATGTTATGTTATGATGGAAGTCTTAAAAAGAGTAGATACCAGAGCTACTGTCTACGGTGTTGGAACCGTACAGGAAGAAGTAGGTCTTAAAGGAGCTAAAACTTCCGCATTCAAATTAAACCCTGATCTAGCAATTGCACTTGACGTTACCCTGTCCGGTGACCATCCTGGAATCAAACCTGATGAAGCACCTGTTGTAATGGGTAAAGGTCCTGCTATTATCCTTGCAGATGCAAGCGGAAGAGGTATTTTAACCCAGCAGTCTGTAAAAGATATGTTAATTAAAGCTGGAGATGAAAACGAAATTCCATATCAATTGGAAGTCAGTGATGGTGGAACAACAGACGGAACTGCAATTCACTTAACCCGTGAAGGAATTCCAACCGGTGTTTTATCCGTTCCTACTCGTTACATACACACTCCTGTAAGTGTATGCAGTATGGATGATATTGAATATACTATTCAATTAATTACTGAAGCTATAAACAATTTATAGCTCTTTTTTACTTTTTTTACATTAAAATTAAGGTTGAAATGATTTTTTTTACCTTCGGGTGAGTTTAAATCATCTAATTCATTTAATTGTTTTAGTTTTTTCTTGTATTCTTGTTCATTTTTGTTAAGTTGATTTATTTGTTTGTTCATTTTTGTTAAGTTGATTTATTTGTTCTGATTGGTTTTCTAGTTCTTTTGTTTGTGATTTTATTTGTTTTGATTGGTTTTCTAGTTCTTTTGTTTGTGATTTTATTTGTTTTGATTGGTTTTCTAGTTCTTTTGACTGTTTTTCGATTATTTTGTCTTTTTTATCTAGTTCTTCACCGTATTCGTCGTAAACTAGTTTTTGTATTTCGCTTTCGAAGTGTCTCATATTAATCATTTATTTTAATTTAAAAAGAGTTTTGATGTGATTTAGTATCACATCATAATTAAAGTTGAAATGATTTTTTTACCTTCGGGTGAGTTTAAATCATCTAATTCATTTAATTGTTTTAGTTTTTTCTTGTATTCTTGTTCATTTTTGTTAAGTTGATTTATTTGTTGGTTTTCTAGTTCTTTTGTTTGTGATTTTATTTGTTTTGATTGGTTTTCTAGTTCTTTTGATTGTTTTTCGATTGTTTCGTCTTTTTTATCTAGTTCTTCACCGTATTCGTCGTAAACTAGTTTTTGTATTTCGCTTTCGAAGTGTCTCATATTAATCATCCCTAGCAATCTGCTTTGTTTTTCATTACTTTTAAAGTATTTCAATACCATTCCAGTTAAAATAGCTCCAACATCTAATTTTAAAAGTTCATCTTCAATTTTTGCGTCATTAAATATTCTTATTAGTTTTTCAGTCACTTCAGGAGCATATTTTTTGGAAATAAATTTCGGTACAAAAGCCATATCCAATGCTTCTCTGCCAGTTAATTTTTTCTTATGTTTGACTTTACATATAATATTTTCATACTTTTCCCATAGCTCCTCTTGGGGAAAGTAGAAATAATGGATTTTGATGTAAAGTGAAGAAGAATATTCATAGTATTCAAATTCTTTTTTCGGGTCTTTGTGGCATAATACTGCTAAATATACCTGACTTAAATATCTGTAACTGAAAAATATTACATATTTTCCAAATTTATCCAATGTAGTTGGGGTAATGTCTCCACTTTCTTCTTCAAGATTAATAATTAACCCCTCATCGTTGACATATATTTCATCTGCTCTTGCGACTTCTAAATTCGGAAACGTTATTTCCTGAGGCATTCTTATTTTTAATTCACCTGGCAGTCCCAAATACTGATGTTGACGTATGCTTTGAGCTAGTGAAATATATTTCATAGTCCGATCATTAATGTGGTAAATTTTTTCCACCATTTTTTAAATCTCCATCAATTTTTTAATTGAGATTTCTAGAAATCGCTAATATCTGCTCATGAGTGATTAATTATTATTAAAAACAATTTATATAAACTTATCTCATTTTAAAAGTTCATATTGACTTTATTTTATAATTTAACACTTAAATATTATTATTTAGATTAAATTAAAATCATTTTTGCTTTTAAAATGAAATCTGGTAAAAATAATGCTAATTTGTATTAGTTAAACATTAAAAAAAGAATATTTGATAAATTATTTGTGAATTGATGATGTATTGTTTTAAATAAAGTTTGAAAATGTAAAAAGTAGTGGGTAAATAAAAAGGAATGTTTAAGTATTCCTTTTATTTGAATCTGTCGTCTGATTTTTGTGATTTTGCTTTTTGGTGTTTTGTTTCAAACCAGCCGATTTTAAGCTCGTCAATTGTATCTTCATATAATTGAGGAACATACGGTTTGATATCAAGCAGAGGTGTTCCGTCCAAAATGTCCACATTTTCGATGTAAACTGTATTTCCTTCGACATTTTTTACTTTAACAACGCTCATTCCAATACGGTTTGGCCTTTTAGGAGATCTTGTTGCAAATACTCCATGAGTGTTATTGTCCATGAACGGTTTGACCTCAAGCATGTATCCTTCTACTTTGTGAAGCAGATAGATTAAATGGATATGTGAAAATCCTTCTAAATCTTTAAGACCGTCAATATATTTATCTTTAATTTCAATTGTTCCTTTAATCCCTTTTGCGCCTGTTGGCTGAATTGGCATTCCTTCAATCTCTGTAAATTCTGTGTGAATGGTACCAATTGATTCTAATTCTATCTTCATGTTTGATATTTTTGTTTTATTTTTTTAATAAAATTTTCTAGGTATTTTTTTGAATTTTATGAATTTCGATAGAATTTGTTATAACTTATCTAAATTTATTTAAATTAATATAATTTAGTTAATACTAATTATTATTTAAAAATTAATCTTTTTATTTTTATATTTTATATTTAAGTAATTAATATTTGTTTTTAATAGTTTAATTTTTATATTTTTATTTCGATATGAAGTATTTTCGGTAATCGATTAAATTATTCTTATTTTACATAAAACCGAAACATTTATAAGTAATTCGATACAACAGTATATTGTGAAATACATATGATGTGAAAAATTAACTTAAATATGTAATTCGATATAAATTTTAAGGAGATAATTTAAATGCAACTTAGTGCAAGAAATCAATTACAAGGAAAAATCACAAACATTGAAAAAGGAACTGTAATGGCTAATATTAAAATCGAAGTAACTGAACCTAATGTTATTACTGCTATTATTACCAAAGAGTCTGCTGAAAAATTAGGTTTAGCTGAAGGCGATGACGTTACAGCTATTATTAAATCAACCGAAGTAATTATAGGTAAATAAACCTATTAATTACACTCTTTTTATTCTTATTTTTTCGAAATTAACATGTCACTTTCAAAGATTATGTGATTTGAATTTTTACTATTTTTGTTTGCGAATTTTTTTCACAATATTTTTAAAATATTATTTAAAACTTGATTTTCAATATCTGGTGAAGATGCAGAATACTGGATGTTAAAGTTGATATAATCAATAGCTGATTTTTCTTTTTGATTTAAATTAATTGGGTTTCACTTTAACGTCAGGGTTTTCAGATTTGAATTCTGATTTGTGACCTGGATATATATGAGATGGTTTTGGAAAGTGAGTTTTGAATTGGTGATGGCTATTGGTTAGGATATTTCTAAAACCTCCGGATTATCCGCCGGCAAGTATTGTTTTAGTTCCTTCTTCGGAAATTTCTTCTTTTTTAAATTCGACATCATATTTTACTGTTTCAATAACTTCTTTTAGTGCATCAAGGGTTTCTCCACGATGAGCTCCTAAAACTGCAACTAAAAACAGCATGTCGCCGGTGTAGAACTCTCCGATGTAGTGTACAACTGAGATTTCATGAACATTATATTTGATTTTAGCGTTTTCAGCAATCTTTTCGATTTCCTTTTTGGTTTTTTCCTTGTCGGGAGTTGTCAATATCAACTTTTTAAGGTTCATATTTTCTTCTTTTCCACGTACTATTCCTTCAAATGTGAAGATTGCACCGGAATAATCCACTTTGTTGGATTTTTTCAATTCATCGATTAAATCAGCGGTTGTGATTTTATCTTCTTTTGCTTCAATGACTCTTACGACCATTATTTCATCTCCAGTATAATAATATAATTAAATTAATATAAATAACTATTGTTATATGTCACTAATTTCCTTAACTGACAAATTTTTTATTCTTTCAATACCATTTATTTCAGCTATAACGTCTGCTGTTGCCTTTGGAACCAGTTCCTGCCAGTCATCATCTTCAAGAATGCGTTTTCTAACTTCAGTTCCGGATAAATGAATGCGGTCATAAAGAGGTGGCTGTCTGACCTCAAATCCTTCCTCTGAAAATAACTGCTTGACTAAAGGATTTCCTGAATAAACGATTGAAAAAGGAGGGGTTAACATTTTCACATGTGAAACCCAAATGGCATTGAAATTGATGTCCTGCATTGGAATAATGTAGTATCTGCTTGAATCGACTCCGGCATCAGCCAGTGCCTGTGACATCATAACGATTCGCTCACCTGCAGTAAAAGGATCTTTCAGCTCATGGCTCAGCTGTGCGCTTCCGATACCTATAATGATTTCATCAACTTCATCTAAAATCTTACTAATGACCTGCATATGGCCATTGTGTACTGGCTGCATTCTTCCTATAAGTATTCCTCGTACTTTTTCCATTTAAACCACACTCATGGATTCAATTCATCTAAACATTTAATTAACTTATCAGCAGTATTCTGTTTTTCACTTAAATTATTTGTAATTGATGTTTCAACTAGTATTGTATTGATACCCTTATTAGCTATAGGTTGTGTTACTTTTTCAGGACTTGTTCCTTCGGTAAAATTGAAATCAACCAGACCAACGCCGTCAGATAACTTACTTATATAATTGTCTATTGTATCTGTTCTGTTTGACAGGCTAAAGAGGAAATTCGAATATTCATAAACCGGATCTATTTCATGTATGTCAGTAACGATAAAAGGGTTGTCCTTTTCAATATTCGGAACGATATATTTGTTGGCCAGTGATTCTCCGGCTGCTCTTGTGTCATCTCTTGAAGTTAGGTTATCTATAGTTTTAACATAATAAATAACGTATTTTTTAGTTAAGTTTTTAGCACCGTTTTCGGAAGTGATATTATATATTGTTCTGTTTACGGCCTCATGAATTTCATGTTCTCTCGGATGGACTCCTAAAATAATCCCAACTGTGTCTTTTGAATTGGTATTGCCTGCAATAATCTTGTAAACAGTACCGTTTGAATCATTTCCAACGGTAGTGACTTCATAGGAATTTTTACCATCATTGGATGTGAATATGATTGCTAAATTAAATATTACAATAGCAATAAGAACCAATACTATTATTTCATATTTGGTTTTCTTATTCATAAGTTTGACCTTATTAAATTTAATATACAAACTTTTGTTTTTATTAATTAAAATACTTTTTTAATCAAAATAAAGTATATTAAACACTTTTATTGAACTACCTCGACCTGTAAGAGGTCGAGGATTCTTACTTCACGGGCTGGTACTTTCCCACGAAAGTAGGATTACCGTGCTATCCCCCCAGTTCCT